>VGAH01000037.1 GCA_016870945.1 Actinomycetota bacterium
CCAATGAATGGGCTGATCAACGTGGCCGTACATCATCGTGGCTGTTGAGGGAATTCCCAGAGAATGGGCCGTCGTTACCACCTCAAGCCACTGAGCTGTCGGCAGCTTGCCCTTGGTTAGAACCCACCGTACGTCGTCGTCCAAGATCTCAGCCGCCGTGCCTGGAATCGAATCAAGACCGCAGGCCTTCGCCTCTAACAACCAGTCCCTGATGCTCACGCCAAGGCGGCTTGCCCCGTACACGACCTCCATTGGGCTGAAGGCATGTAGATGAATGTCAGGTGCTCGACGCTTTACCTCACGGGCAAGATCAAAGTAAGCACTCCCCGGTAAGTCAGGGTGTAACCCCCCCTGAATGCAGACCTCTGTTGCCCCTAGCGCCCAGGCATGGGCCACTCGGTCACCAACTTGTTCAAGGGTGAGGGTGAATGAATCAGGGTCGTTTCTTCTTTGTGCGAAAGCACAAAATCGACACCCGGTGTAACAGACATTCGTGAAATTGATGTTTCGATTAACTACGTAGGTCGCTAGATCGCCACGTAATTCAAGCCTTATCTCGTCGGCCAGCTTGCAGAGCTCATCTAGTGCAGGCCCCTCTGCGGTAATCAGAGCCAGGCTTAAGTCTGTATGCGCCTCGTCAAGCAAAGCGCTCGGTGCCTTGGCAGCTAGGCGCAAGGCTCTATTTACGTCAGCACTCGACAAGACCGCCGGCGAGTGCGCCACTTTAGCCACGCTTTCCCAGTCACCAAATGCATCTGACACATCGCTTCGAGCCAACGAGTCTCGGCCCTCTATGTCGATTCTTTGACCTAGATCAAATCGACCGCCAGCATTGCTGCTCGCGAAATCCCGATAGTTGCTCGATTTCATTTCTTGCGGCCTTGGTAACGCTGCAAGTGCGGCTAGTCCCGTCTCTGTGTTCACCAACGGCCGAATAAATGGCTTGAGTGCAGGCTCGATCCACGGTTCGCCCTTCAAGACGTATTCGGGGTGAATCGTGAGGCGTGGCTCAAGGTGTAGGTCTATACCTGACAACGCAGAACTTAATTTCTCAACGTGTGGCCATGGTCGCTCAGGGTTGACGTGGTCGATGGTGACAGCTGAGATTCCACCTAAGTCATCAGCCCCCGCATCGACTAATCGCAAAACCTGTGACAAGTCACTTAAGTTAGGTGGCACCTGAACACTCACGCTGGGCCCTAAAAGCAACCGTGCCACTGCCACCGCGGCGACGTGACGCTCAGGCTCACAGTTGGCGGCAGTTCTCATCGCAGTATCTGGCTTAGCTAAGAAATTCTGAATGATGACTTCTTGTATGTGCGAGTACGACTTGGCGAGATCTCTGATGGCGATCATCGACTCATAGAGCTCTACGTCAGTTTCGCCGATACCTAGCAGTAGGCCGGTAGTCGTCGGGATGTTCAGCCGACCGGCATCAACCAAGGTGCGCAGCCGCACAGCGGGGTCTTTATCGGGGCTTGCATAGTGCGCTGCCTTAGGTTCAAGGTAAAGCCGAGTAGAAATGTTTTCAAGCATCAGACCCACCGAAGGTGCTACTGCCTTGGCCCGCAACAAGAAATCCCAACTCATGACACCTGGGTTTAAGTGCGGCAATAAACCGGTCTGCTCTAGAACGGCTAAAGCGACTGCACGCAGATAATCAAGGGTGCTCGCATACCCTCGAGTCGCTAACCAATCGGTGGCAGCAGGCCATCTAGCTTCGGGGCTGTCGCCGAGAGTGAACAGGGCCTCAAGCGCGCCTTTTGCGGCACCGCGCCTTGCAATTTCGACGGCTTCGTTTACTTCGAGAAAAAGGGGTAACCCTTCAGCACGCAACTGGGCTGGTGACTTAGCGAAGGTGCAGTAGTGACAAGTATCGCGACACAGGTGAGTCAGCGGAATAAACACCTTGGGCGAATAAGTCACTACCCCTGGGCGACCCTTGGCCGCAAGCCCCTGGTCTCTAACTAGTTTGGCGATTTGGGCGAGTTGACCTAAGTCTTTGCCTCGCGCCGACAATAAAGCCAGCGCCTCTTCTTTAGATACCGAACGCCCGTCTGCTGCTCGGCGCAGAGCGCGCCGCAGGGTGTGGTCGCTCAAACGTCGGTTACGCGCAAGCCCGCATGGGCCTTGTACCGCTTATTGATCGAAATCAAGTTCGCTGTCATTGCCTCAACCTGGTGAGAATTACGCAGTCTGCCGCCGTAAATGCCCCTCATGCCCGGAATTAACTGAACCAAGCTTTGAACTAAATCGGTGGCCTCGCGGTCATCGCCGATGACTAAAACGTCAGTTTCGATCGCACTCACTGAAGGGTCTAGCAACAAAGAAGCAGAAATATGGTGAAAGGCGCCGACTACTCGCGATTGCGGCAAAATCGCAGCCGCTTGCAGGCAAGCTGAGCCCTCGTCCACGGGCAGTGCGTAGGCACCTTGCTTGTCGAACCCGAGTGGGTTCACGCAATCGATAACCACTTTTCCGCTAAGTTCGTTGGCCAAGGACTTAAGAAGTTCAGCGTGGCCCGCCCATGGAACCGCCACGATTACGAGATCGGCCTGGTTTGCGGCCTCTGAATTTGATGTACCTCTGACGTTATCGTTCTGCAGCTCGAGGGCCACTTGACTGGCTTTGGCAGCGTCTCGGCCACCGATAAGTACTTTCACACCGGCCTGGCCCAAGCGCGAAGCAAGCCCCCGGCCTTGATCACCCGTACCGCCTAATACCCCGACCACTAAAGACTTCGGGTCAGGCGCTACCGGCGCCTCGTTCAAGCTGCGTACTTGTCCATTGACGAGAGAGCTTGATCCACCATCTCTATTCCCAATCGAGCCTCATCGTCAGTAACAATGCAAGGCGGCACGACGTGCAAGCGATTCATGGCAATCATCGGCAAGAAACCAACCTCTCGGGCGGTCGCCCCTAACTCGACCATTGGCGCGTTCGCTTCACCCGTTGCCGCGTAAGGAACAAGCGGTTCACGAGTCTGCTTATTACGCACGAGCTCTAGCGCCCAAAAGACGCCGACGCCGCGAACCTCGCCCAGGCTGGGGTGTTTGTCCACTAACTCACGAAGCCCAGGCCCCAGCACCTCGCGACCAATGCGCGCCGCATTCTCGATGATTCCTTCTTCTTTCATGATGTTCATCGAGGCGACTGCTGTAGCACAAGCCAGCGGGTGACCCGAATAAGTAAGACCCCCAGGAAAGACTCGTTTGCCAAAGGTCTCAGCTATCGAATCAGATATGACCACACCACCGAGCGGTATGTACCCACTGGTAACACCTTTTGCGAATGCAATTAGATCTGGCATCACGTCATGCTGTTGAAATGCGAACCAAGAGCCCGTTCTACCAAAACCTGCCATTACTTCGTCAACAATCATCACGATTCCGTAGCGATCACAAATTTCGCGTACGCCGCGCAAGTAACCCGGCGGGGGAACCATGATTCCTGCGGTTCCAGGAACTGATTCAAGCGCGATCGCAGCAATCGTCGAGGGCCCTTCAAGTTCGACCACTGATTGCAGGTGCGCTAAAGCGCGCTCACACTCTTCTTCTTGGGTGGTGGCATGAAATGCAGTTCTATAAAGAAATGGCCCATGAAAGTGCACCACACCTGCGATGCCAAACTCATTTGGCCAACGCCTCGGATCCCCGGTTAGGTTCACTGCCGCTGCTGTCCCACCGTGATACGAGCGATACCGCGTAAGGATCTTGTTTCGTCCGGTGTGAAGTCGAGCCATTCGAATGGCGTATTCAGCTGCCTCAGCACCGGCATTTGTGAAAAAGACTTTGTGAAAGTGACCCCCGGCCAGCTCGGTGATCATCTTGGCCGCAACACCACGCTCATAGTTGGCGTGCTGTGGCGCGATGGTGCACAACTTGGCAGCGTGCTCTTGAATAGCAGCGACTAACTTCGGATGTTGGTGACCAATGTTCGTATTTACTAATTGGCACGACAAATCTAGATATTTCTTGCCGTCGTAGTCCCAAACCCATGAGCCCTTTGCCCCGGCTATCGGCAACGGTTTGATCAGGTCTTGAGCTGACCATGAGTGAAAGACGTGGGCGCGGTCTAAGTCATAGACCTCTTTGCCCAACGCTGGGTCGGCTACTACGTCGAGATCTACGTCGAGAGTGGCTGTCATGAGCGCTCAAATGTAACAAGGGGCGCGAATCGGCGAAGATTCCGCCGACGCGCGCCCCCGTTAGTTCTAGCTAGTAGTTAGTTACCGCCCTCTTTCAACTCGACCGTGATCGGCGTGAAGCCTTCACCCGTCACGTTCAAGCCTTCAGCAGTGAGCACCGCTAACGAGGCCTCTACGTATTCATTCGTATACGCCTCAGGCGATGGGGCTTCGGTGACGATGGTCGCGCCCTCTAGGTTCTTAGTTCCTAGAGCGACGGTGACCGTCTGCTCCCAAAGGGCTGGCTCGATTACGCCAATTCCCGCAGGTGCAGGCCAGATCAACTTGTTGACCTCGTTCATCATCCAAAGCTGGTGGCTTGCGCCAAGCTTCGAACCGTTTGCCGTGATGATGTCTGCGCACTCTTGTGCGTTGTCGCGGCAGTAGATCCAACCCTTAAGCGACGCGGTGACGAATCGCTGGGTGGTGTCTTGGTAGTCAGCGTCACTTGCCAAGCGCTCGGTCGATGCCCAGATCGCGTCCTGGTACATGGCCGTGCCCTCTTCGTTCCAGTTGATGACGTTGAAGTCTTCAGGCTGGTAGAGAGCGCCAGTGTCTGGGTTTACAGCCTCGAGCACCTGTGCGTACTCGTTGTAAGTCATGGCTTGGGCTGCATCTATTTCTCGCTTGAGAAGTGCTTGCATGTCGAACTGCTGCTGCACCAATTGCACGTCCTTGGCTGGGTCAAGACCCGCCTTGGTGATGCCGGCGAAGAGTTCGTATTCGTTACCGAAGCCCCAGTTACCGACCTTCTTGCCCTTTAGATCGGCTGAGGTCTTGATGTTCGAGTCAGCCCATGACACCTGCAAAGTGCCCGAGCGCCCGTACACCTGCGCCACATCGGTGATAGCTGCACCTTGTTCGCGAGAAGAGAGAGCCTTCGGCACCCACGAAATCGCAAAGTCGGCATTGCCCTGTGCCAAAACGGTTTGCGGCACGATGTCGACACCACCTTCCAAGATGGTGACGTCTAGACACTCTTCTTCGTAGAAGCCCTTGTCTTTGGCCGCGTAGTAGCCACCGAACTGGGCCTGAACGAACCACTGCAACTGCAACTTGACCGGCGTCAAGCTGGCGCATTCTTCGGCTACTGCGGTTACTTCTTCTTCGACTACCACTTCTTCGGTAGCCGTGTCGCCGCCGCCGCAAGCGCTAAGAACCAAAGCCGCTGCTGCCGCGAATCCGACGGCGCGCACCGAAGCGTTGGCACTGAACTTGCCTATCTTCATATTTTCCTCTCTCTTAACCTCGCGTGTTGGCAGTTCGCCCCACCCAAGGAACCGTTGCCCTTTCTGCGGCCAATACCGCAAAATAGAAAATCAACCCCGTCACTATAGAAGCGACGACGTAAGCCCAAGCCCGACCGTAGGCCGTGTTCGCGGCCGCAGAAGCGATGCGACTACCTAAGCCGACTTGAGGCCCGCCAAAATATTCTGCAACTAGTGCGGCAATTACCGCCAAAGGGGCGGCGACTTTCAGGCCCGTGAAAAGAAACGGCACAGAGTTAGGCACACGTAACACGCGTAACACGGTTCTTGGGGTTGCCGCGAGCGATCGCATCAACTCAAGCTGGACGGGGGCAACGTTTAACAGACCCCGAGAGACGTTGACGAACACCGGGAAGAACACGATGATCGAGGTCACCACCACTCGCGGCGTGCGGGTAGTTATGTCGAAGAGATTGTTCAGAATGGGTGTCAGGGCGATGATCGGCACCGTCGCTAAGGCAAGTGCTAACGGGGTGACGAGTTTTCGAACGATTCCAAGACGCTGTGCTAACAGCGCGACCAGAATTCCGAGGATCGAGCCGATGACCAGCCCCATCAACGCTGTGGTGGCCGTGTAAGAGGCTGTCTCGAACATCAATGCCAGATCTGTTCCGAAATTGGTCGCAATCAGTGAGGGCGCTGGCAACAAGTAGGGCTTGATTTCGTTTACGTAGACGATCAGTTCCCACAGCAGTAGAAACGAAACCCCGAATACCAAAGGGGGCCACACGGCGTGAATACGCGCTGGATTCACGAGCTCACCGGGCTCGTAAGGCCTCACGCACTTGGGTTACGTGCTCGAAGAACTCTGGGGATTCTCGAAGCTCCTCGTTGCGAGTTCCGAAACTTACGGCAATTCTGCGGGTGATTCGCCCTGGTCGCGGTGACATCACGACCACGGTGTCTGATAGGTACACAGCCTCAGGTATCGAGTGCGTCACGAAAATAACGCTCTTACCTGTGGCCTGCCTGATGGCTAGCAGCTCATTCTGCATTCGCTCTCGCGTCATCTCGTCGAGTGCGCCGAATGGCTCGTCCATCAACAACAACGAAGGGTCGAGCGCTAATGCCCGCGCGATAGCAACTCTTTGCTGCATGCCACCTGAGAGCTCCCATGGCCTGTGGTTAGCAAAGTCTGGCAACTGCACCAATTCAAGAAGTTCTTTCGCGCGAGTTTCCCGTTTTGATTTGTCCCAACCTTTTAGTTCCATGGGTAGCTCTATGTTTCGAATTACGGTTCGCCAATCGAAAAGCGCTGCTTGCTGAAACGCGATTCCGTATCGCTGTTCTAGGCGGGCCTCGTGGGCACTCTTGCCAGCAACTTGTATCTCACCCTTGGTAGGCTCAGTTAGGTCTGCGATCACTCGAAGCAAAGTGCTCTTACCGCACCCAGAAGGCCCTATTAGTGAAACAAACTCACCTGCTGCAACTTTTAGATCTACGTCTTCAAGCGCGGTAACTTCATTTGCTTTGCCGGGGTTGAAAACCTTCCAGATCGACTTCGCGGCTACTGCGTCAACCGCGCTCATGCGACCCCTTCTCTTGGCAGGTTTCTGGTGGCAATCACGTCAATCAGCGTCACTAGCCCGGCACCAATGAGACCAAGTAGTGCTGCACCGAATACTGCTACGTAGACCTTGCCAGGTTGCGACGTGGCCTCTCTTGCGTACTCGACGATCAAACGACCCACGCCACCGCGCGCGCCGGTGGAAATTTCAGCGACCACGGTGCCGACAATCGCTGCAGCTGCCGAAACCTTCAACGCCGGTATCAAGTACGGGATGGACGACGGGAACCTGAGCTTCCACAAGATTGCGTTCGGCTTAGCGGCATAAGAGCGCATCAGTTCTAGGTGTGCTGCCGTTGGCGCCTTGAGCCCCCGTAGTGCGCCAACTGAAATCGGAAAAAACGCCAGGTAGGCGGCAATCAGCATGACCGACTGAGTCTGCGTCCATTGAAATTCCCCGATCTTGATGCGGTTGCCGATACCAACTACCAGGGGGGCTAGCGCAATAAGCGGCACGGTCTGCGACGCGATCACGTACGGCAACAAGCTGCGCTCTGCTAACTGAGATCTCTCCATCAGAATTGCCAACAACAACCCGATTGAAACCCCAATCACGAATCCGCCCACTGCGATCAACAAAGACCTACCAGCACCTGCTGCGACCGTTTGCCAAACGGCGGTATCTGACCCGCGAACTTCAGGTTCAAAGAAGCCACCCAAGATCACCCAAATGTGAGGCATAGAAGCATCGTCGTAATTTGCAGGCAAAGGAATGTTGGTAGTCTCACCAACCCACTTGTAGAGCTCCCAGAGCACGATCAAGATTCCGACGGCAGCTAGCCCCCACGCCGCCGAAACCAAACCCTTCGCGAACCGTTGGTTCACGTCTTAGCTAGAACCGCCTCTTTCATCGCAGGGATGACTTTCTGGCCATACGCAGCCAAAGTCGCGTCATTGTCATCGTGCTGGAGATACAAGGCGAACTGATCAACACCGAGAGCACGTAGCTCTTCTAACCGCCGGATGTGCTCTTCAACGGGGCCGATGATGCAGAACCTGTCAACTATCTCGTCGGGGACGAAATTCGTATGAGTGTTGCCTGCGCGTCCGTGCTCGTTGTAGTCATAGCCTTCGCGCCCTTTGATGTAGTCAGTCAACGCCTTAGGCACCCCGCCGCCACCTTCGCCGTATCGAGAGACGATGTCTGCGACGTGATTGCCAACCATGCCGCCAAACCAACGAAGTTGATCACGAGCATGCGCGACGTCGTCTGTCACATAGGCCGGGGCAGCCACGCAGATATAGACGTCATCAGGGTTTCGCCCCACTGCCGCAGCGGCCTCTCGAACCGCTTTGATCGTCCACTCGGCAATTTGAGTATCTGCTAACTGCAAAATAAAGCCGTCACCGACCTCGCCAGCAACAGCCAAAACCTTCGGGCCATAAGCCGCGACGAAAACCTCCGTCCGGGCGTCGTTGGCCCATGGCAAACGAATGTTGCTTCCTTTGTATTGAACGGCACGCCCGTTGGTCATGTCTTTTAGCAATACAACAGATTCACGAAGCTCAGCCACACTCACCGGCTTGCCATTGGTGACCCGAACTGCTGAATCACCGCGACCTATGCCAATGACTGTGCGGTCGCCGTACATCTCATTTAGCGTGGCAAAGACCGACGCGGTGACGGTGACATCGCGTGTTGCC
>VGAH01000038.1 GCA_016870945.1 Actinomycetota bacterium
CACCGCCGAAGAGGTTGTGACTTTGCATCTGGCTCACATTGATCAAGTGGACGGGGCCGTGAGAGCTTTCTTAGATGTAGACGCTGAAGGTGCATTGCGTGCTGCGCGCATTGTGGACTCGAAGAGAGAGTCGGGTGAGAAGTTAGGCAGCCTGGCTGGGGTTCCCGTAGCGCTAAAAGATGTGGTGGCACAGAAAGGTCGGCCAACAACTTGTGGTTCGCGAATACTTGAGAACTGGCACCCGCCGTATGACGCGACAGTGGTTACCAAACTTCAAGATGCTGACGCCGTAATCGTTGGCAAAACAAATATGGACGAGTTCGCGATGGGTTCTTCAACCGAAAACAGTGCTTTTGGCCCGACGCACAACCCTTGGGATCTCACCAGAGTCCCTGGCGGATCATCTGGCGGGTCAGCAGCTGCCGTCGCGAGTAACGAGGCCACGGTCGCGATCGGCTCTGACACCGGTGGCTCGGTTCGTCAACCCGCAGCCTTAACGGGCATTGTCGGGGTTAAGCCCACCTATGGAACTGTCTCTCGCTACGGCCTGGTTGCTTTCGCTTCGTCGTTAGATCAAATTGGGCCCTTCGCAAGAAACGTCAAAGACGCGGCTCTCTTGCATTCGGTCATTGCTGGCCATGACCCTCGAGACGGCACAAGCGCACCCGACTCGAAGAAAGATCTCATTGCCGCTGCAAATAACGGTGACTTACGTTCCCTTCGATTTGGTGTGGTTCGAGAGATGCAGGGTGAGGGGTTTGCACCAGCCGTTCTTGATGAGTTTGACCGCGTCCAAGAGCTTCTTAAGTCACTCGGGGCAGATGTTCAAGAGATTTCGTTACCGCATGCAAGTTATGGCACACCGGCCTACTACCTGATTGCCCCGAGTGAGGCATCAAGCAACCTTGCGCGCTTTGATGCAATGCGCTACGGCCTGCGTGTGAGCCCCAACCCTGACGCGACGGTTGAAGAGGTCATGTCAGCCACCAGAGAGGCAGGCTTCGGTTCTGAAGTCAAGAGGCGAATAGTCATTGGCACTTTTGCGCTATCAACTGGTTATTACGACGCTTTCTATGCCCAAGCACAAAAGGTGCGCACTTTGATTGCTCGTGATTATCACGATGCCTTCTCGGCAGTTGACGTAATAATTTCACCTACGTCACCGACTACGGCTTTCAAACTCGGCGAGAGAGTAAACGATCCACTTGCAATGTATGCCGCTGACTTAGCGACTTTGCCTGTGAGTCTGGCGGGGCTACCGGCAATGTCTTTGCCTATCGGCTTATCTCAAGAAGACGGTCTGCCAATTGGGATGCAGCTTGTCGCACCGGCCTTCAAAGACGAACTTCTATATAGCGCAGCGGCGCCAGTTGAAGCCGCACTAGAAAAACAGTGGGGTGGGCCACTGATTACAAAAAGGCCGCCGATCTTGAGCGGCAGCAGATGACAGAAAGCGCAGGTACAGCCGACCTAGAAATGGTTTGTCAGAAGTATGAGCCAGTAATCGGGCTAGAAACCCATGTCGAACTCTCTACTAATTCGAAAATGTTTTGCGGGTGCCCGGCGCACTTCGGGGGAGAGGCAAATTCGCACGTTTGCCCGGTTTGCTTGGGGCTGCCCGGTTCTTTGCCCGTTGCAAATCGAGCAGCCATCGAAGCAACGATTCGCATCGGCCTTGCCATGAATTGCCAAATCGCAAGTCGAGCTCGCTTTGCTCGCAAGAACTACTTCTACCCAGATATGCCCAAGGACTTCCAGATAAGTCAGTACGACGAACCCCTCTGCACCGGTGGTTATCTCGACATATGGGTAGGTGAGGGTGCAAATCGAGACCGCTTTCGGGTTGGCATTACGAGGGTGCACTTAGAAGAAGACACCGGCAAGTTGACTCATGGCGGTGAAACGGGTCGAATTCATGGTGCCTCGTATTCATTGGTGGACTACAACCGAGCGGGCGTGCCGTTGGTCGAGATCGTGACTGACCCAATAGTCGGTGCAGGCGAGAGGGCACCTGAAGTAGCACGGGGTTACGTCGCAGAAGTACGAGAACTAATGCGGGCCCTAGATGTCTCTGATGTCCGAATGGAAGAGGGTTCTCTTAGATGTGATGTGAACGTTTCGCTAGCTCCGCGAGGTAGCTCTGTTTGGGGTCAACGAACTGAGACAAAGAACGTCAACTCACTTCGCAGTGTGGCTCGCGCTGTTCGTGCCGAGATGACTCGGCAAGCAGCTGTTCTTGATTCTGGCGGGGTCATAGTTCAAGAGACTCGTCATTTTCACGAAGACACCGGCGAGACGACGGGTGGTCGCATTAAAGAAGAAGCAGAGGATTATCGATATTTCCCTGAGCCGGATTTGGCTGTCGTAGCGCCAGACCCTGTATGGGTAAATGAATTGAAAGCGAACTCGCCAGAGTTGCCCTCGGCGAAGCTCGAGCGTCTTGGGGCCGAGTGGGGTTTCGAGTACGAACAGATGCGTGAGATCGCTAACGCCGAGGCCGTTGAGCTAGTTCGCGAAACAATTGAGTTAGGTGTTGCGCCGACTGATTCACGCAAATGGTGGATGGGTGAGTTGGCGCGCAGAGCCAACGAGTCAGAGACCGATTTGCTGGCCCTTGGGGTCAGCGCTAAAGATGTAGCAACTGTCGCAACTGCAATAAACAATGGCGAGCTAAGTGATGCTCTAGGGCGCCAAGTGTTCGAAGGCGTTATCGCTGGCGAAGGCAGTGCAGACCAAGTGATCAAGAGTCGTGGTCTGGCTTTGGTTTCTGACTCTGGGGCACTACAAAGGGTTGTAGATGAAGCTATTGCGGCCAACGCCGATGTCGCTGAGAAAGTCAAGCAAGGCAAAGTAAGTGCGGTAGGGGTAATCGTCGGTGCAGTGATGAAGGCAACTCAAGGCAAAGCCGACGCTGCCGCAGTGCGCAAACTCGTGATGAATTCACTAGGGGTCTCCGACTGACTGAATCACTCTTTGCCCTGATGGGAACCCCCGATGTGACGGGCGAAATCAATGTCGCCGGTGTCACCCAAGAGACGTGGCCTGATTACCCCAACATGCCAACCGGTGAGGCGTTAGCCGCGGCTGAGTTCGTCGTGCCGCCATACATGGGTGATTCGCGGGGTCTGGTTGCCCTTTCAGAAATGCCCAACCTAAAGGTCTGCCAACTTCTCACTATCGGATACGACGACGTCGTAGCGCACGTGGCCCCGTCCGTGACAGTTTGTAACGCGAAAGGTGTTCACGAAGAAAGTACGGGCGAGTTAGCGGTGGCGCTTTTACTGGCGTTGGTTAAGTCTTTACCCACCGACATTCGAAATTCAGCAAGTTCTAAATGGCAGCACTTTCGACGCGGCACTTTGTCTGGGCTTAACGTGGTGATTCTGGGTGCAGGCGGGGTTGCCTCAGCCATCAAGCAACGTTTAGATGCGTTTGACTGCAACGTCAACCTTATTGGCCAAAAGTCTCGAGGCAACGTAAAGGTGCTAGCCGATCTACCTGAACTTTTGAAGAAGACTCAAGTTCTCATCATCGCGTTGCCTTTAACCGACGACACCCGGGGCTTGATCGATGAGTCAATTCTTTCGCTATTGCCAGATGGTGCCTATGTCGTAAATGTGGCACGCGGCCCCGTGGCGGTAACAGACGCGATCACCGCCCAGGCGCTTAGCGGTCGTTTGAATTTCGCACTCGACGTGGTTGACCCCGAGCCTTTGCCCGCTGAGCACGTTTTGTGGACGTTGCCCAACGTGCTAATCACCCCACATGTGGGCGGAAACACAGACGCGTTCCCCGTTCGAGGTCGGCGCCTGGTGCGTCAGCAGTTAGAGAACGTCTTGATGGGCGCCCCTTTAGTAAACGTGGTTCGCGCCGGCGCGTAGTCTTGGGTTAAAAGCACCCGACTAGAAGCGAAGCGATGGCCCCAACCGACCTCAAACCGCGCAGTAAAGACGTAACCGAAGGGTTCGAGAGAGCCCCACATCGGGCGATGCTGCGTGCAGTTGGCATGACCGAAGACGACTTCTCAAAACCTCAAATCGGCATCGCTTCTTCATGGAACGAGATAACCCCCTGCAACATGTCGCTCAAGCGCTTGGCACTCAAGGCAAAAGAAGGCGTGTTTGCTGCTGGTGGTTTCGGTATGGAGTTCTGCACGATTTCAGTCTCAGACGGAATCGCCATGGGGCATGAAGGCATGCGCGCTTCGTTAGTTAGTCGAGAAATCATCGCCGACTCAGTCGAGTGCGTGATGCACGCAGAGCGTATGGACGGCATGGTCATGCTGGCAGGCTGTGACAAGTCGTTGCCGGGCATGCTCATGGCCGCAGCACGACTTAATTTGGTCGCCGTTTTCGTTTATGCAGGTTCGATTCTTCCCGGGCGTTTGGACGGACGAGACTTGACGATTCAAGATGTTTTTGAGGCGGTTGGTGCCTGTGCGTTAGGCAAAATTTCAAAAGATGAATTGCGAGAAATCGAGCGAAATGCGTGCCCGGGTGAGGGTGCATGTGGCGGCATGTTCACGGCGAACACGATGTCAAGTGCGGCCGAGGCTCTTGGCATGTCACTGCCTGGTGGTGCCTCACCACCTGCGGTAGATGTGCGGCGCGACACCGATGCCTTCGCTAGTGGTGAGGCTGCGGTTAACTTGTTGCGTCTCGGCATAACCGCTAGAGACATCATGACCAAGAAAGCTTTTGAAAACGCAATAGCGGTTATTCAGGCTTTGGGTGGTTCAACCAATGCCGTGCTTCACATGATGGCGATCGCTTATGAAGCTGGTGTTGAACTCGACCTTGACGACTTCAATCGTGTCGGCGACAGAACACCTCACATAGCTGACGTAAAACCTTTTGGTCGTTACGTGATGAATGACATTGATCGAATTGGCGGGGTGCCCGTGGTGATGAAGGCTTTACTAGACGCCGGGCTCTTACATGGCGATGTAATGACTGTCACGGGCAAGACGATGGCTGAGAACCTCGAATCAGTAAAAGTGCCAGCACCCGATGGTCAAGTTGTGCACCCTGTAGCTAAGCCATTGCACGACACTGGTGGTTTAGTGATTTTGCGCGGGTCTTTAGCACCTGACGGCGCGGTGATCAAAGCCGCGAGCATCGATTCGCCAGTGTTCGAAGGTGTGGCCAAGGTGTTTGACGACGAAAAAGATGCCATGGCAGCGCTGACGCAAGGTGAGATCAAGCCGGGTGACGTAGTGGTGATTCGCTACGAAGGGCCAAAGGGTGGCCCCGGGATGCGCGAGATGCTGGCCGTTACCGCGGCAATAAAAGGTGCGGGTCTTGGCAAAGAGGTCATGTTGGTAACCGACGGTCGCTTCAGTGGCGCAACTGCTGGGTTTTGCATCGGCCACGTGGCCCCCGAAGCCCCAGACGCCGGCCCCATTGCGTTTGTCAAAAATGGTGATCGAATCAAACTGGACATGAAATCTCGCACACTGGATTTGCTCGTTGACCCAGCTGAAATCGAGAAACGTCGCGTCGGGTGGAAGCCCGCACCACCGCGCTACACAACCGGTGTGCTTGGCAAGTACGCACGCGCAGTTGGCTCAGCCGCCAGCGGCGCAGTCTGCCGCTAGTTAACGAGGTTATGCAGTGACCGAAAAACTAACTGGCGCGCAAGTGCTGATCAGGTCGTTAGAGCAGGCTCAAGCTGAAGTGGTCTTTGGCATTCCAGGCGGTGCAATCTTGCCGGCGTACGACCCCCTAATGGATTCGTCAAAACTGCGCCACATTCTGGTTCGACACGAGCAAGCGGCGGGTCATGCTGCATCTGGTTATGCCTGGGCAAGCGGGCGAGTAGGTGTTTGCATGGCAACCAGTGGCCCAGGGGCGACCAACTTGGTTACACCTTTGGCAGATGCACATATGGATTCGATCCCCGTAGTTGCCATTACCGGCCAAGTACCAAGCCCGGCAATCGGAACCGACGCCTTTCAAGAGGCAGACATTCGGGGCATCACATTCCCGATCACCAAGCACAACTATCTGGTTACCGACCCTCATGAAATTCCACGAGCAGTAGCCGAGGCGTTTTACATAGCAAGCACCGGTAGGCCCGGGCCAGTGCTAGTTGATATTTCCAAAGACGCTTTGCAGGCTGAGACAACTTGGTGGTGGCCCACCGAAATCAAGCTGCGCGGTTATCGCCCTCACCGAAGCGCAAGTGATCAAGCGGTGGCAGACGCCGTCGAGTTGATTCTTTCTGCCAAGAAGCCGGTGCTTTACGTCGGTGGCGGCATCATCAAGGCTTCGGCCACCAACGAACTACTCGAGATGGCGAATTTGACTGGCATACCTGTAGTTACCACTTTGATGGCTAGAGGCGCTGTGCCTGATTCGCACCCGTCACATCTGGGAATGCCCGGCATGCACGGCACCGTGGCTGCCGTGGGTGCTCTTCAACAATCTGATTTGCTCATCGCACTTGGTGCCAGGTTCGATGACCGAGTAACCGGCAAGCTCTCAACTTTTGCACCAAATGCCAAAGTGATTCATCTAGACATTGACCCGGCCGAAATTGGTAAGAATCGGGCCGCAGATGTCGCACTAGTTGGCGATGCCAAGCAGACGATCAGTCGGCTCAACGCCGAGTTCTCAAAGCAACTTAAGAATGGTCGCACGATCGACCAGGCAGCGTGGTGGCAGTCACTAAACCGCCTACGTGATACCTACCCTCTTGGTTACGACGACCCACACGATGGTTCACTCTCACCGCAGTACGTGATCCAACGCTTAGGCGAACTTGCTGGCCCCGATGCCATCTACACAGCAGGTGTCGGTCAGCACCAAATGTGGGCCGCGCAATTTATCAAGTACGAACGCCCGAACACCTGGCTTAACTCCGGTGGTCTTGGAACCATGGGCTACGCAGTGCCTGCCGCGATGGGGGCAAAAGTCGCCAAGCCCAACAACCCTGTGTGGGCAATAGACGGCGACGGATGCTTTCAGATGACTAACCAAGAGTTGGCAACTTGCACAATTAACGAGATTCCGATCAAGGTGGCTGTTATAAACAACAATTCCTTGGGCATGGTTCGCCAGTGGCAGACGCTGTTTTACAACGAGCGTTACTCACAGACCGACTTACATAGCCATTCCTTTCCCGACTTCGTGAAGTTGGCTGAGGCCTATGGCGCATATGGCTTACGTTGTGATTCGGCCGAACAAGTAGACGGCACCATCGAAAAGGCCATGGCCATGGACGATGCACCGGTCGTAATCGACTTCATGGTTCATCAAGATGCGATGGTGTGGCCGATGGTGGCTGCGGGCACAAGCAACTCAGACATCAAGGTGGCTAGAGACATGGCACCTGTGTGGGATCGCGAAGACTGACCAAGCAGACTGATTAATTAATTGAGCCGTGACGTCTTGTCCGTGCTAGTCGAGGACAAACCTGGGGTACTTGCCCGCGTAGCAGGCCTTTTTGCCAGGCGAGGCTTTAACGTCGAATCTTTAGCTGTTGGCCCAACTGAGATTCCTGAGGTTTCGCGCATGACCATCGTGGTAAACCTTGAAGACCAGCCGCTGGCACAGGTTATTCAGCAACTAGATAAGTTGATTGACGTCATTGCTATTGAAGAATTATCGGTACAAGCCGGGATCGAGCGTGAATTGATTCTGGTAAAGATCCAAGTTAAAGAAAGAGATAGAACCGCACTCAAGCAATCGATTAACCCCAACATTTGTCGAGTGGTAGATGAATCTGATTCGATGCTAACTATCGAGGCAGCAGCGACCCCATTTGAGATCAAGCAACTGCTTTCGCGCCTTAGCGAGTTCGGGGTGGCTGAATTAGTGCAGTCTGGTGTCGTAGCAATCGGACGAGGGCCTGCGGCTTTGAACGAAAAGTTGCGCACGGGGGCAGAGAACTGAACGGCCGCGCCCGGTTGGTAAGTTCGCCTCGCCCCATCAACGCGTTAGAAATCTGAGAGGACTTTCGTGGCCACCATCTACACCCAGAAAGACGCCGACCCGGCACTAATCAAGTCCAAGAAAGTTGCCGTCATCGGGTACGGCAGTCAGGGGCACGCGCACTCATTGAACTTGCGTGATTCAGGTGTGGATGTTCGAGTCGGCCTAGCGCCGAACTCGAAGAGTCGTGCCAAAGCTGAGGCCGAGGGGTTACGAGTCGTGACACCCGCTGAGGCAGCTGCTGAAGCAGACGTAATCATGGTTTTAGTTCCAGACCCAGTGCAAAGGTTCGTTTACGAAAAAGAAATCGAACCCCACTTAAGTGCTGGCAAGGCGATCTTCTTTGGGCACGGTTTCAACATCCGATTCGGGCTCATCTCACCGCCGCAAGATGTTGACGTCGCAATGGTGGCACCTAAAGGCCCGGGTCATTTGGTTAGGCGCGAGTACTTGGCAGGACGGGGTGTGCCTG
>VGAH01000039.1 GCA_016870945.1 Actinomycetota bacterium
CCAGTGATTCAGTGGTATTTGACCAAGCCGAGAACCGGCTGCACACGATTAAGGCGCTACTGGTCGAGGTTCTTAGCTAGGGCGGGTTTTTGGCGAGTCGAGGTTCTTAGCTAGGTCGGGTTTTTGGCGAGTCGCGAACGCAGGGCCTGTAGTTGAGCGCCAAGTTCTGCCGGCACCTCGTTGCCAAAGGTCTCGAAGTACTCACTTATTCGATCAGCCTCAAGGCTCCACTTAGGCACGTCTACCGCGAGCAGAGTTTCTAAGTCAGAGGTTGATACCTCACCTGACACAAGAGACGCCTCGTCTAGCGGCGGGCGCAAACCAAGTGGGGTTGAATCGGCCGAGGCCGAACCGGCTGCCCGCTGGAGCGCCCAAATAACTATTTTTAAGTTCTCTGCGAATCCGGGCCAAATAAATCGGCCCTCCTCGTCCACTTGAAACCAATTAACTTGAAAGATCTTAGGTAACTGTTGCCGCACTTCTTCGATGCTTAGGCCTGTCTTAGCGGCAGCAATGCGAGGGATTTCGAGCCAGTGTTGCCAGTACTGCGCGAGGTCATAGCCGCAAAAGGGCAACATCGCAAACGGGTCACGCCTGACTACGCCAACTTCGCCTTCGGCTGCAGCCGTTTGTGCCGACGACATGCTCGCCCCCAAGAACACCCCGTGTTCCCAACTAAGTGATTCGTTCACTAGCGGCACCGTGTCTGGTCGCCTGCCACCAACCAACATCGCAGAAATCGGAACTCCCGCCGGTGAATTCCATTCAGGTGCGATCTCGCTGCAACGTGATGTTGCAACGGTAAAGCGCGCGTTCGGATGTGCTGCTGGGCGCCCCGAATCAGGCGACCAAGCAGCACCTCGCCAATCGATCAAATCAGACGGCGGCTCGTCTGTGAGCCCCTCCCACCAAACGTCGCCGTCGGCAGTCAAAGCGGTGTTAGTAAAAATGGTGTCACTAGCAAGCATTTCAATCGCAACTGGGTTTGTCTTCGGCGAAGTTCCCGGTGCTACGCCAAAGAAGCCAGATTCAGGGTTGATCGCCCAAAGCCTGCCGTCATCGCCTACGTGAATCCAGGCAATGTCGTCACCAATTGTTTGCACTTGCCAACCCGGCAGATGTGAACGCATCATCGCTAGGTTGGTTTTGCCGCAAGCACTAGGAAACGCACCCGTTAAGTAGTGCTCGTTGCCCTCTGGGTCTGTCACCTTCACGATCAGCATGTGCTCGGCGAGCCAACCCTCTGCTCTGGCCGAATAGCTAGCAAGCCTGAGCGCAAAGCACTTCTTGGCTAAGAGCGCGTTACCCCCGTAGCCAGAGCCAAAAGACATGACGGTGCTCTCTTGGGGAAAGTGGGCTACATAAACCGAATCGTTGTGCGGCCATGAGTCACTTGTTTCGCCTTCTGCCAGTGGAGCGCCAACAGAATGCCAAGCGCGCACGAAACCGTGCTTGGCAGCAATCTCGTCGAATGCTGCCGGTGCTACCCGAGTCATGATCGTCATGCTCGCTGCCACATAAGGCGCATCCGTAACTTGCAAGCCTGCTCGACTAAACGGTGAGCCGACCGGGCCCATCACGAACGGAATCACATACATCACTCGACCTTGCATGCACTCGCTAAAGACATCTAGCAGCTTCTCGCGCATCGATTTCGGTTCACGCCAGTTGTTATTCGGGCCGGCTTCAGCTTCGGTGGGCGTGCATACGAATGTGCGGTCTTCCATGCGGGCGACGTCTCGAGGGTGGCTACGAGCCAGATAAGACCTGGGTCTCTTTTGGGGGTTGAGAGGAATGAGCGTGCCCATGCCTACAGCGACATCTATCAATTCTTGGTATTGACTCTTTGAGCCGTCGAGCCAGATGACTTCGCGCGGTTTTGTGATGCGGGCGACCTCGTCCACCCAGCTTTTAGCGGTGGCGTCTTTCACCGATGGCGAATTAGCCAGCATTAGGCAAACTTAGAAGGTGAGTTCGGGTTTAGCGGTGCGCATTGCGGCTGCTGCCGCCGTGCTGGTGACCGCTATCACAGTGGTGCTCTTTCTACCCGATAACTTGATCTTGCAATTCGACCAATACGTCGCAAGTTATAACCACTACCAAAGACTGAGTGAACTTTCGGCTATTGCTCAAGTAGTCGACGACTTAGGCCGCAGATTGGTGATTTTGCCGGTGATGCTGATTGTCCTCGGGCTCGCATCACTACGGATGCGAAGTTGGTGGCCGGTTTTCTTAGGCAGTGCGGCATTTTTCGTCGCAAGTGTGATCGTTGGGTTCTTGAAGTTTTTGACACAGCGCACTTCGCCACGACTAGGCCCCGGTGATTTCGATTTGCCTGAACTAGTCGACACTATTGGTCTCTACCCCTCAGGTCACGCAGCTAATGCGGCAGTGGCTTGGGGTGCGATGGTTTTCTTTTCGTCCATCGCTTGGGGTTGGTCGCGAAAAGTGACTCTCTACGCAACGTTGGGTGCGATTTTTGTTGTGGTTTTGGTCGGGGTTACTAGTGCTTATCTGCAGTATCACTGGGTAAGTGACTTAGTAAGTGGCGCGTTAGTTGGTGTGGCGGCGTTGTTTCTAGCGATTGCTTGGTACGAAAGAAGGGCCCCTGCCGCTTTCGCGACAAGGGCCCCAGTTGAACGCTTAGATCTATCGACTAGATAGCACGCACGTTCTCGGCCTGCGGGCCTTTCTGGCCAGTGGTTATTTCAAACTCCACTCGCTGGTTCTCTTCTAAGCTGCGGTAACCGTCTGCGGCTATCGCGGTGTAGTGGACGAACACGTCAGGGCCACCACCGTCTTGCGCGATGAACCCGTAGCCCTTCTCTGAGTTGAACCACTTAACACTGCCTTGTGCCATATATCTGTTGTTGCTCCTACCAATTTTCGCCATACCCACGCTTGCAGGTGTGGGGCTGTGCCGACGTTCGCCGACCATCACATTCCACCGCGGCCGAACGTTCGGACGAGTGCTGGACTGCAATATCAACCAGTCGCAAGCCTAGCCAGCAGGCGGGGTGTACCCACGGCGCACCCACACCTGCACACCGGGGTGTGCCCCTAAGTGAAAGCGTTTTTGATAGTCCGCGTTCAGTAGCTGATCGAATCGAGCCTTTGGCGCACCAGTTAGGTATGCAGCGCTCTCAAAAACAATCAAATCAGGCGACAAATCGAATGTCTTGATTACCGCTTGCTCAGGGCTTACTTGGGCGCCGAAATACGTGCGCAAGAAGGCTGGCTCAACAAGGCTCGACGGGTGGGTAACTAGCGGGCTAACGGGATCTTTGCCCAGGCGCCAATAAATATCGTGAGTATCAAGAGCCCAAATACTCCCCTGATCTTTGCTAACTAGTGATTGAACGCTTGCCAACGCCGAGACACCGACCTCGCCTAGGTTGGTACGACTATCGCTGGTTATTTCGCGTGCGAAGTTAGAGAAGTTGGACGGGGTGTAAGCCTGCTTGAGGCTCGTCCAGCCTTGGTAGTAGTTAGAAAGCGGCAAACCAAAGAGGGCTAGCACGATTACTGCACCGGTTGCGGCCAAAGTAACTGGCTGTGCCCAAGGCATTTGCAAGATCTGGCCGGTAACCCGAGCTAAGCCGATTGCAATTATTGGCGTGAATTGCAGGGCGTGGTGCCCATAGTCAGGGCTTTGCGCCAGTGCCGTGATTAACAGCACGCTTGCTATCAGTGCTACCAAGCCATCAAAAATCAGTTCTTCAATCTGGCCCAAGTACCAACTCAGCACGGCAGCTAGTGCGATAAGCGCCATGCCGATTAGCCAAAGGCGCAAGGAATATGGGGAAAGTGAGAGAGAACTGGCATCAGTTGCTTCGACCCCGTAACGCAAAGGCAACAACACTGCACCTTGCCAAAAGCGCGAGAACTCACCCGCGCCGGCGTAGGCAAGTGCTGTTAAAGCTAGCGGTGTGGCGCTACCAGCGATTAGAGCCGTGACACCACGAACGAAGTTCAAAGACATGCCGCGTACATAAAAGGCTGCAGCCACTAGCAGCGCAATGGCTACAAATGCCCAATTGGTTCGCGTTAGCGGCAAAAGGCCGATTACTAGCCCTAGCAAGAAAAGAGATGCCCGTTGGCCTACAGCGATTCGCCACAAGAGGTATATGGCTAGCGCAAACAACACGATGGCGTTTAGTTCGGTAACCCAACCAAAGCCCTCGGGCAAAAGCGAATAAAGCGCGATGAAAATCGCGCCTGTCGGCACTTGCCACCACGACGGCCCGCGCCTAAAGCCAATACGCGTTAAGAAATAGGCGGCTAGTGCGGCCAAGATGGCGGCAACTATTCGCAGTTGCCAGGGTGAATCGATGCGGGTGGCAAGTGCCATGGTTTGAAACAAGACTGCCAACGGCGGTTTGTTATCGAAAGTCGTGGTGTACGGCAATTCACCTGCGGCACCGCGGCTGGCCACTAGAAAGAAAGTGTTTTCGTCCCACCCAACGGGTGCCGCAAACGAAATGAAAGGGAATCGCAGTAACAGCGAAACACCGGCGAGCGCGGCAAAAACCCCCAGCGGCTTAGCCCACGTCATCGCGAAACCCACATCAGCAGCGAACCCTGCCAGGGCAGGCTCGCGCGCGAACTAGTGGAGGTGGCGGGAATTGAACCCGCGTCCATCGGTATCGATTCAGTTCTTCTCCGGGCGCAGCCACAGTTACGTGTGGTCGGCCTCCCTGTTGCTCGTGGCCTTGCAGGGAACACGGCCCAAGTCACGTTCTTGGTTCCCTTTCACCCCAGTGACCTGAATGAAAGGTGATCCCTCTAGCGACGCCAACACCGAGTCGAGGGAACCCTCGGGTTGACGGACTTCAGGTCTTTGGCTTAGGCAGCCAAAGCGAAGTCGGTGCGCTTTGAATTGGCGCTTGTTTTTTTCAGAGCGTGGTTAACGAGACCTGCCCTGAACCTCGGCCCGCTTCTACTGTCACGACATCCGTTGTCGAAACCTGTCACCCCCATATTTAGTTGTGGGACAAAGTCTACGGCCTAGCGGCCTTTTGCGCGACGCCCCACTGCTTTGCGCATCTCGGTAGCCGCCTCTTTCTCAGCGATAGCGCGGCGCTTGTCATGGCGCTGCTTACCCCGTCCAAGACCTAATTCGACTTTCGCGTAACCGTTCTTGAAGTACAACGAAATCGGCACGATTGTGAGGCCCTTTTCGCTCAAACGCCCGATCAGTCGCTGCAATTGCCCGCGATGGATCAACAACTTTCGAACCCGCCGCGGCTCATGATTAGTCCAAGTTGCGGGGCTGTACTCAGGTATATGCACCCCGTGCAACCAAAGCTCGCCACCTCGCATGAGTGCGTAGCCGTCATTTAAGTTCGCGCGCTTCGCACGTAATGACTTGACCTCACTACCGGTTAACACAAGCCCAGCCTCAAAGACGTCTTCAAATGCATAGTCGTAGCGCGCACGACGATTTGAAGCGATTAGTTCTTTATCACGCGACCTGGGCACTTAGGGCTCAAGGGTAGAGCGAGCTTGCATCAAACCGCGCAACACGCTTAGGCCCTCGCGCAAGGCTGCATCGCGGTCGAGCGTTACCGCCAACTTCACGTCGGGTTCGATGCCCACACCGTCCACGCGTTCATCGGTGGGCGATCGGTATTCACCAACCGTCTGCTGCAGTGCAGATGAGTTGGCAAGCGGCACGAGTTTTTGTACGGCTGCTTTGCCGCGTGTGCGAGACCCAACCAGCACAGCCCGATTTCGAGACTGCAGTGCAGCGGCAACGACCTCAGCCGAAGACGCGGTGTCACGATCGACAAGCACCACCAGCGGGGTCACCCCGTCACCGACGAAGGGTGCCCGCAACGTGACAGGCGCCTGACCTCTCTCTTTATATATAGCCACCGGGCCGCCTTCTAAAAAGAGTGAAGCAAACGCAACGCCTTCGTCAATGAGCCCGCCGGGGTTGCCCCTTAAGTCAAGCAAGACACCTTTCGAGGCGTTGTCTTGAAGTTGCTTCCCTGAACTGTTGGCGACCCCTTGCACTAGTGGGCCAGGTTGTAAATAAGTGACGCCACCTTTGAGGTTCGCAACGTTTAGGGCGCTAGCTAACTGAGAACGTCTAACCACCGGCAAGGTCTGCTCGGTTTTACCGCGCTCAATTCGTAAGTCAACTTTGGTGCCGTCATCACCACGAAGTAATTCAGTGATCGAATAAGAATCGAGATTGGCAACCAGGGTTTCATCGACGGCAAGTAGCACATCACCAGCCTTGACCCCAGCCTCGGCCGCCGGTGAATCGGTGAATACCCCGCCGATGATCGGGCGATCTTGTGAGTCAGTTCCTAGCCAGACACCCACACCGGTGAAGTTGCCCGCGACCCCCGGGGTGAACCCACGTTGTTCATCAGGTTGCAAAAACTCGCCATAACCATCGCCTGCTGCGCGCAACATGCCTTCGATTGCGGCGCGCTGCAGGGTGTCAATCGAAACCTCGTTTTTTGAACCTGCTGCGATTTCGCTTAAGGCCTCGTCCACCACACCACCCCGCCCGACGCCTAACGCGTAGCCGATCGCGAAACCACCGCCAACCAGACCCGCCAAGATCAGGCCGATCAGTAGATAAGTGCCGGTGCCAAATCGCTCGCTACGCACTATCGATCACACCAATTTCGATTGCGCCAAATTCGATTGCGCCAACTTGGTTCAGGATGCTTTGGTTGCATTGCATTTAACGATTGTAAATAAGGTAGAAGTTCGCCAAAACATCAACAACTAACGCGCTGTTTGGAACCTCCAAACCAACCGAGCGGGTCATACGGGGCACCGTCAACGCGCACTTCGAAATGCAAATGTGGCCCGGTTGAGCGCCCAGTCGAACCGACAAAACCGATGGTGTCACCTTTGGCAACTTGATCACCCTTACCAACCCCGAAGCGCGACATATGTGCGTACAAAGTGCTGATACCACTGCCATGGGTGATGATCACGGTGTTCCCATAGCCCGAGAGATACGCCACTTCGGCCACCCGCCCTGATGCTGCAGCCAGAATCGGTGTGCCGGTGCGAGCTCCCATGTCAACGCCTGCGTGGCAAGCACGGTATCCATAAATCGGATGCACGCGAATTCCTGGGCCAGAGGTGATACCCGCCCCGGCAACGGGCCACAGCATTTCGCCCGTGAACTCAGGCCCGGTGTAACCGCGTGACTCACGGCGTGCAATTTCTTCTAAGCGTTGTTGTTCTTCTTTAAGTTCTTCGTACTCACGCTTTACTACCTCGCGATCTTCTTCGGCATCAGACAACGCAATCTGGCGGCGCTTTATCAGTGAAGAAACTTCTGCTTCAGCTGCTTGGGCTGCAGAAGTGGCCGCGCGGCGTTCGAGCAACTTCTGGCGCGCCTCAGCCTTTAGGCGCGAGACTTCTGAGCGAGTCCTTAACGCCTCACCCCGTAAAGAATTTAGCTCACCTTGTGAGTCAAGTAACCGAGCAAGTGAGCTGTTTTGGCTACGCGTGTAGGCCTGAGTTACGGCCAAACGTTGGGTGAAGTCGTTTGGGTCGGTTGACTCAAGAACTACCTCGACGGTTGAAAGCGAACCATGTATATAGAGGTTGCGAGCTATCTGGCCAATTCGCTGTTCGGTTGCTGCCAACTTCGCCTCGGTGAGCTTCACCTGGCTGGTTACCGACTCAAGGTGCGATTGAGCGGCTTTCACTTGAGCAGTCGCCTCACGGTCAGCGATTTGAGCCCTCTGCAGACGCGTTCTTGCCTCAGAGAGTTTCTTTTTTGCTGCAGGCAACTTTCGCTGAACTGTTTGTAATTCACCTGAGATTCGCTGCACCTTGGCTGTGGCAACTTCTAGTTCATAAGCGGCCTGCTTGATTCGTTCGCGAATCTTTCGCAAGTCATCATTGGTGTTAGCAGACGCGGGCACGATCGCTACCACGCTAATTGCCAGCCAGCCTGCAAGTGCAGCGCAAAGACCTTTAACTAATGGACGGGTGAACGACTGGGGAAGAAACTTCATCTGATCAGACCTTTAGGAACCGACGCAAAGCAAATGTGGCAGTGACCATTGAAAGAGTTACTCCGACCAAAGCCACGACACCCCCTGCCAGCCAAACCACGCCCCATCCGAAGAAAGGCGTGAACGAAAAAGACTGCGCCAACACCCCGTCCACTAACCAAACTTTTATTGCGACTAAGGCCCCGGTGGCGAGCACTCCACCGACGAGTGCAGCAACTAGTGCCTCAATCAAGAAAGGTAGCCGAATTGAGAACTTGGATGCGCCAACCAAACGCATGATCCCGACCTCGCGTCGCCTTGCAAATGCGGCAAGC
>VGAH01000040.1 GCA_016870945.1 Actinomycetota bacterium
TGCAACAGTGATTGCTGAAGGCAGCGTGATTGGGCCCGACGTGACTTTGTCTAACACCACCGTCGGCGTCGGCGCGCGAGTAGAGCGCTCAAGCGTTAAGGATTCGAAGATCGGCGCCGGAGCTTCGGTTGGCCCCTACGCACACATCAGACCGGGCACGGTAATTGATACCAGTGTGCATATTGGGTCATTTGTGGAAATTAAGAACTCCTCACTTGGTGTCGGGGCGAAGGTTCCTCACTTAACGTACGTGGGTGATGCCGACATTGGCGAGGGAACGAACATCGGTGCTTCTTCGGTCTTCGTCAACTACGACGGTGTCAACAAGCATCGAACGAGCATTGGTAAACACGTTCGCGTCGGCAGTGACACCATGCTCGTTGCGCCCGTCAAGATCGGCGACGGCGCCTACACGGCAGCAGGTAGCGTTATCACTGAAGACGTGCCACCAGGTGCGATGGCAGTGGCGCGTGAACGACAGCGCAATATCGAAGGGTGGGTCAAACGAAAGCGCGGTGGCACCGAAGCAGCACGTGCCGCCGAAGCAGCAGAAGACTAAGCGGCAGCGCGGGCTAATTGAAGGGGGCAACTCGTGAGTGACATCGAGACCACCACCAGCAAGAGATTGCTGCTTGTCTCTGGTCGCGCCAACGAACCCCTGGCTGAGGCAGTCGCCCTAGAGCTTGGAACAAAACTTGCTTCGCTTACGGCTTATGACTTCGCAAATGGCGAAATATTCGTCCGCTTTAACGAATCAGTTCGAGGCACTGACGCGTTCGTTTTGCAGAGCCATTCAGACCCAATAAACAAATGGATCATGGAGCAAATGCTCATAATCGATGCGTTACGTAGAGCTTCTGCCAGGCGCATAACGGTGGTCGTGCCTTATTACGGTTATGCGAGGCAAGACAAAAAGCACCGCGGTAGAGAACCGATCTCGGCAAGACTCGTCTCAGATTTGATGCGCACCGCTGGCGCAGATCGACTGATGGCAGTTGATTTACACACTTCTCAGATTCAAGGTTTCTTCGATGGGCCAGTTGACCACTTATTCGCACTCAATCTTTTGGCTGAGCATGTACGAAAGAACATCGACGTCAGCAAAATTACCGTGGTCTCACCTGATGCGGGCCGCGTGCGTGTTGCCGAACGCTGGACGGACGTCTTGGGCTCGCCGTTAGCGATCATTCATAAGCGGCGCGACCCCGACATTCCAAATGAAGTTCGAGTTCTTGAGGTCGTCGGTGATGTGAAAGACCGAATCTGTTTGCTGGTGGATGACATCGTTGACACCGGTGGCACCATCATCAAAGCGGCAGAGACTTTGTTTGATTACGGTGCCTCAGCCGTGATCGTGGCGGCAAGTCATGCGGTGCTTTCTGACAACGCCGCCGAGCGTTTACAGCAATCACGTATAACCGAGGTCATCGTCACCGACACCCTGCCTGTTACCCAGGCACAAAGCTTTGAGAAGCTGACAGTTCTCTCGATCGCGCCGCTGCTAGCTACCGCGATTAACGAGGTTTTCAACGAGGGTTCTGTGACCCAACTATTCGATGACGGCAGGCTGCAGGCTTAATTTCGCACGCGGTAGACTTCGCAGCGGTTTAGAACGAAACCCCCCGATTTAAGAAACAGTAGGAGTAACAAGTGGCTGATGTCTCGCTGGTAGTAACCCCACGCGGTGGTTTTGGCAAGGGGCCTGCGCGACAACTGCGTCGTTCGGGTTTGGTTCCTGCTGTTTTTCATGGGGACGGGGTGGGCGCAGAAGGTAAAGCAATCGCAGTTCCGTTAGCGCCCTTGTCGTTAGCTTTGATCAAGCCGATGGCGATCTTGGAAGTTCAAGTTGACGGGCGCAACATTAAGGCAGCACCTCGCGACGTTCAGCGCCACCCAGTAAGCCATGAAGTCGAACACCTAGAGATCGTCGAACTAAGTGAATCCCAGGTGCGCGAGCGTGAAGTCGCAGCTGTTGCTGCCATCGAGGCTGAAGTTGAAGCCGCTCGTTTGTCTGCGATTGAATCTCGCCGCCTTGCTGCCATTGCCGCTGAGACAGAGGCGAAAGAAGCTGCCGCTGCTGCTGCAGCCGCTGCTGCGGCCGCGCCAGTTGCGGGTACTACTGAAAGTGCGGCAACCGAATCAGCAGCTGGTGAAGGCGGTAGCGACTGATCTTTCGCCAGCAACGTTGGCTGGTCGTCGGGCTCGGTAACCCCGGTGAGAAATACCGAAACACTCGTCACAACCTCGGTGCACTGGTTGTCGAAAGATTCGGTCAATTGCATGACTCAAAATTTCAGGCTAAACGCAAGATGCATGCTGATGTGGCAGAGGTGTCGGTCTCAGGCGTGAAAAGTGTTTTGGCGCGCCCCACTACTTATATGAATGAGTCTGGCGTGGCCGTCGCAAGTTTGGCCAGCTATTACTCGGTGCCAACAGAAAGAATCATCATCGTGCACGACGAACTAGATCTAGCCTTCGACACTTTGCGCCTGAAGTTAGGCGGGGGTGACAACGGGCACAACGGGGTGATTTCCGTCAAAGACCATCTAGGCACGTCTGAATTCATGCGAGTGCGTATGGGTATAGGCCGACCGACTAACGGTCAACCCCCCGCTGACTACGTGTTAGCCAAGTTCAGTGCCGCGCAGTCTCAAGCTTTGCCCGCAACTCTCGATCTTGGCAGCAAGGCAATAGAGGCTTTGTTGGTTAATGGCTTGGTAACCGCACAAAATGAGTTCAATTCATGAGTGAGGCAAGCTCACGATGGTTCGCCGATGACCCTGTCGAGGTAGGCCGCCAACTAAGTAGTGCTAGCGACGTAGAGCTAGCCGCAGTCATTGCTGAGAGTGCAGGCGAAATTCTTTATCGTTTAAGACAAGAAAAGCCGACCACCCCGAATAAAGAATCATTGCGCGAACTTAGAGACCTGGCTGATCGGGTTTCACATGATTACTTGATGGCAACCCTCGGTGCCGCTCGTCCCCTTGATGCGATTTTGAGCGAAGAAGGTTCTGACGATTTGGCCCGACTCGCAAACGATCGCACGTGGATCGTTGATCCACTCGATGGAACCAACGAGTACGGGTTAGGCCGTTGGGATTTCGCCGTTCACGTGGCTTTATGGCAACGTGGTGAACTTGCCTTAGGCGTTGTCGCGATGCCCAGCCGTGATTTAGTTTTGCGTAGCGATGGTGAGTTCTCTTCGTTAAAACCCAAAGTGGCTGGTGAACCCTGGCGATTGGTCGTCTCTAGGACGAGGCCACCTGCGAATTTGGCCGAGGTGCTTGAGGCAGTTAAGACTCGAACCAGCAGACCCATGGAGATACTTGATGTTGGCTCGGTGGGTGCCAAGGTTGGTGAAATCATCGCGGGGCGTGCCGATGCTTACGTTCACACAACCGGGTTCTACGAGTGGGACGTCGCCGCGCCAGCTGCCGTTGCTCGGGCTGCCGGTCTGCATGTTTCTCACGTTGACGGATCGCAATTGAGCTTGAATCAAGAGAACCCGAAAGTTAGTAATTTGTTGGTCGCCCGCCCTGAACTAGCTAAAGTTCTGCTCGACCTAGACATCGCCTAAGCAATGACGGCCGCCGGTTTGATCAGCGCCGTTGCCAAAGACCCAGGTGTCGAACTCACCTTGCGTGAGTCTCTTAAGGCCGACGTTCGTCAAGTATCGATAACCCCGGGCTTGAGGCCTGCCCTGGTCGCATGCGTAGCTCAACAAGTTGGTCACCCTGACCTAGTTCTTGTTGTGACTGCTGGTAGCGCTCAGGCAAGTGTTTTGGCGAAGCAACTTAAGTCGGTGCTCGGTGCGAATGTTTTCGAATACCTCGCTTGGGAGACCCTGTTACACGAGCCCCTTAAGCCCTCGCCACAAGTGGTGGCGATGCGTGCTTCAACGATGTCGTCTATTCGCGACCGCGAGCAAGGCGAGCAAAGTGGTCAAGGCGGCCAAGGCGGGCAACCAGTCGGTGAGGCAGCAGTTTTGGTCACTTCGGTTCGGGCCTTGATGCAGCCGATATTCGCTGATGTCAGCCAGGCAAAAGAATTGCGAATCCAGGTGGGCCAGCAATGGCAGCGAGAGGCGTTACTGAGTGAACTAGTCGAGCGCGGCTTCGAGCGTGTTGATTTGGTGCAAGAGCGTGGCGAATTCGCTGTTCGTGGTTCGATCGTTGACTTATTCGTGCCCGTTGAAGAGCACCCAACCCGTCTGCAATTTGATGATGACGCGGTCGAAGAAATTCGAACCTTCTCAATCGCTGATCAACGAAGTCTTGATTCCGTGACATCCATTTTGGTATGGCCATGTCACGAGAGAATCTCTTCTGCTCAAAGCAATCTAATCGATTTATTACCTAACAATTTCGAAGTCGTCGTCTTCGACCCAGATCGTGTTCGCGCGAGGGCCGAAGACCTAATTGTGACAGATCTCGCCTTTAAAGAATCAAACTGGCACACCAGTTTTGGCGACGCTAGGGCCTTGAGTGTGGGTCAAGAAACCGTAGTTAGTGAGTACGCGCCGCTTGCAGACGTTCAAGAGCAAGCGCGCCAACTTGATCGAAGTTGGCTCGAGTTAACGCCTTTTCACCAAGAAGAGTCACCGTTAGAGAGCGCACCGTCGCCTGTCTTTCGTGGCGACTTAACGGAACTCTTAGCCACTTTGCAGCGGTGGCGCGATGATCAGTGGCAAGTAGTGATTGCCCTGCCAACTCAAGGTGCCATTTTGCGGATGCAAGAGTTCTTAAATGAAAACGAAGTGGGGCTTAAGCGAATAGAGCTCTGGCAGTCGCCGTGGCAGACGGGCTTCGTGTTACCGCAGTCGAAGCTGGTATTGCTCTCAGAAAAAGATATTTTCGGCAAAGGTTCGGGCAGTAGCAGTAAGCAACGCATGCCCGCGCGACGAAAGGGTGATCTAGATCCGCTCACGCTTACGCGCGGTGAATGGCTTGTTCATTACCAGCACGGCGTGGGGCGGTTCCAAGAGGTGATAAGTCGCGAAGTTGCCGGCGCCACGCGCGAATACTTGGTGGTCGAATACGCAGCCAGTAAGCGCGGTCTGCCAGCAGATTTGCTTTACGTACCAACTGATCAATTGCACATGATTTCTAAATATGTCGGCGGTGAGACACCAAGCCCCAGCAAGTTAGGCGGCGGCGATTGGCAGAAGACCAAGTCGAGGGCTCGCAAGGCAGTCAAAGACATCGCAGATCAACTGGTGCGCCTTTATGCGACCAGAGCTCAAGCCAAAGGCATGACTTTTTCACCAGACACCCCATGGCAGCGAGAACTCGAAGATGCATTCGCATATGTCGAGACGCCAGACCAGCTGGTATGCGTCGACGAAGTCAAAGCCGACATGGAAAGACCAATGCCGATGGATCGCGTAGTTGCCGGTGACGTTGGTTACGGAAAGACTGAAATCGCAGTAAGAGCGGCGTTCAAAGCTGTGCAAGACGGCAAGCAAGTTGCGATTCTGGTTCCTACGACTTTGTTGGTGCAGCAACACCTAAACACTTTCGCTGAGCGTTATGCGGGGTTTCCGGTCAATGTGCAGGCACTGTCTCGTTTTTCGACCGAAAAAGAAGCGAAAGAGGTTTTGGCCGCGCTGGCAGAAGGGCAAGTTGACGTGATCATCGGCACTCACCGACTTTTGACACCAAAAGTGAAGTTCCATGATCTCGGCCTGGTGATAGTCGACGAAGAGCAGCGTTTCGGGGTCGAGCACAAAGAGTTCTTAAAGGCCCTTCGCACCAACGTAGACGTGTTGACGTTGTCTGCGACGCCAATCCCTCGCACACTTGAGATGGCTTTAACTGGCATCAGAGATCTCTCGGTGATTCAAACTCCGCCTGAAGAGCGACTACCTGTGCTTACCTACGTTGGTTCGTATCAAGAAGCTCAAGTTGCTGCTGCTATCAGACGTGAACTGGTGCGAGACGGCCAAGTCTTCTTCGTTCACAATCGCGTTGATTCAATCGACCGGGTCGCCCTTCGTTTGGCCGAACTGGTGCCCGAGGCACGAATTGGGGTCGCACACGGCCAAATGCCCGAAGCCGCTCTAGAAAAAGTGGTGCTCGATTTCTGGGCGGGTGAGTTCGATGTGTTGGTTTGCACCACCATCGTTGAGTCGGGGCTGGACATAGCGAACGCAAACACATTGATCGTTGACGCGGCGGACAAACTCGGCCTTGCGCAGCTTCACCAATTACGTGGACGGGTCGGGCGAAGTCGCGAGAGAGCCCATGCCTATTTCTTCTATCCGCCAGAAGCAAGCTTGAACGAGAGCGCGTACGAACGCCTTTCGACCATCGCCCAGCACAACGAGTTAGGTGCGGGTATGGCAGTAGCAATGAAAGACCTAGAAATTCGTGGTGCGGGCAATTTGTTAGGCGGTGAGCAATCAGGTCACATTGCCGAAGTTGGATTTGACCTCTACGTGCGACTAGTAAGTGAGGCCTTGGCTGCAGCCAAGGGTGACGCCTCACCAGAAATGCAAGAGATTCGAATCGATTTGCCGTTAGCCGCCTTGCTGCCGGTTGATTACATAGCCGAAGAGCGATTGCGATTGGACGTTTATCGCAGATTGGGCGCAGCAACTACCGACGACGAACTAACAGCAATACGCGATGAACTTCGAGATCGCTTTGGTCTGATACCTAGAGAGGCGCAATTGCTATTAGAGGTGGGTCGCGTTAAGAACATCGCAAGAGCATTGAATATTCGTGAAATTTCTTCACATCTTGGCACCGTGCGAATTTCGCCCTTGGATTTGCGTGAGTCGAGCTTGATGCGCATTCAGCGTCTGTACCCAGGTGCCAAATATCGAAATGCAACCAAGACCTTGGTTGTACCAACTGATATCTTTGGTGAACACGCTCACGCGACAAGTCAGCGATGGCTGAGTTGGCTTGAATCTTTCTTAACCGAAGAGGTAGGCGCACCGATTGCTGCTTAAGAGGCCTTTTGACGCAAGTTTGGCTCTTGTTTTGGCAGGGGTGTTGGTTGCCGGTTGTGGCGCACAACTTGCTGGTTCAGCCGCTGTGATTGGTGACGAAAGAATCACTGAGAGGTATCTGGTCACGCAACTTGACGAGCTAAAGGTTGCGTTGGGGCAAGACCCTCAAACGTCTTTGGGTGAACAAGCAGCACGAGCAATCTTGGCTAGAGCGATTCTTGACCGAGTTATCGTGCAGGCAAGCGTGGCTGAAGAAATCTCTGTGGCCGAATCGCAAGTAGCGCAAGAACGAGGCGTTTTAGAAGAGACATTTGGCGGCGAAGATCCGCTTATTCAGTACGCAGCAAGCCAAGGTCTGCCACCAGCGATGATTAACGATGCCTTGCGAACTGATTTGCTGGTGACTCAACTAGGGCAAAAACTTTCACCAGGCGTTGAGCCCGCCTTACAAAGAGAAGTCGCTTATAGCTACGTAGCTGAGTTTGCTAATGCGTTGGGCGTACGAGTTTCACCACGAATTGGCGTTTGGGTTCCAGAAAACCTAAGCATCGCGCCACCACCAGACGATTTGTCGGTGTCAGACAGCTAGACCGAGCCTTTCTTCCGCGGCTGCAACGTGCGGGCTTTTTCTGATTTTTTCAGGTACGACCAGAAGGGCTCGACGCCAGGCCCACATGGATGCAGAGGTTGCTGCGTCCGCGAGGGGCACCTTGCTGATAACTGGCGCGAGCAGCGAGCCTGCGTACATCTCGCGCGCCCACGAGGGCAGCGCTGCGAAACCGGTAGTGGCCACGCCAGCCCACAAAGTTTGTGCCGGGGTCAGATACCGCGTCTTGTTTGGCATCGGAGGCACAACCAAGAACTTTGCAGCCGCCCGAGACTCTTCACTTGCTTTTAAGAAAGGCCGCATTTCCGCGAAGTAGTTTTTTAGGTCCGAATAAGTCGTGAATATGTCTTCTCGCTCGTAGCCGATCAACCGGGCCGCAATCACCTGCTCTTTTACGTAAGCATCGGCTTGCTCACTGGTGATTGACATTCCGGATCTGATTGCGCATTCG
>VGAH01000041.1 GCA_016870945.1 Actinomycetota bacterium
TTTTGCTTCGATAGGAACATCGTCAGGGACGTTGAAACGGCGCATGAAACTGTCGACAAGATCGGCCTTGAATCTGCGCATGATGTCGTCTTGTAGAGAGAGGTAAAAACGAGAGCGACCCGGGTCACCCTGACGCCCTGAGCGGCCTCGCAACTGGTTGTCAATGCGGCGACTTTCGTGACGCTCTGTGCCCAACACGTACAACCCACCAGCGGCAAGAACTTCTTCGCGTTCAGAAGCTACATTTTTTTGAGCCTCACCAAGCGCCTCGTGGTATTTCTGCTGATATGCAACTGGGTCATCGCCCGGGTCGACACCCTTGCTCGCAAGCACTTGTGCGGCTAAGAACTCAGGGTTACCGCCCAGCATGATGTCGGTGCCGCGGCCGGCCATGTTGGTCGCAACAGTGACAGCCCCCTTATGACCTGCCTGGGCAATGACTGCAGCCTCTTTCTCATGCTGCTTCGCATTCAAGACACTGTGCGGAACGCTCTTTTTCGTTAACTGCTTCGAGAGGTACTCACTCTTCTCGACACTGGTCGTGCCAATCAATACCGGCTGGCCGCGGCGATGGGCGTCGGTGATGTCTTCGACGACGGCGTGGAATTTCGCTTCTTCAGTTCGAAAGACTAAGTCGGTCTCATCTTTGCGAACCATGGGCATATTCGTAGGAATCGGCACGACGCCAAGTTTGTAGATCTTGTCGAACTCAGAAGCTTCTGTCATCGCGGTACCTGTCATGCCCGCCAACTTCTGATACAACCGAAAGTAGTTCTGCAAGGTAATGGTCGCCAAGGTTTGGTTCTCTTGTTGAATCTGCACGCCTTCTTTGGCCTCTATCGCTTGGTGCAAACCCTCGTTATAGCGACGCCCGTGCAGTATGCGGCCAGTGTGCTCGTCCACGATCAAGACTTGGCCCTCGATCACCACGTAGTCACGATCTTTTAAGTAGAGCTCTTTAGCTCGAAGAGCGTTGTTTAAGAAGCCGATGAGTGGAGTATTGGCCGACTCATAGAGGTTCTCGATACCAAGTGCGTCTTCGACCTTGACGATGCCTGGCTCGAGCACACCCACTGTGCGCTTTCGAATATCTACTTCATAGTCGCGCTCTGGTTGCATGCCAGCTACCAGCTTCGAGAACTCTGAGTACCACCGGTTGGCACCCTCGGTTGGCCCACTGATGATTAGCGGTGTTCTTGCTTCGTCGATCAAAATCGAGTCGACCTCGTCCACTATGGCGAAGTTATGGCCGCGTTGCACCAGATCTGCGACGTTCCAAGACATGTTGTCTCGCAAGTAGTCGAAGCCAAACTCATTGTTCGTGCCGTAAGTGATGTCGGCCTGGTACGCGAGCCGTCGCTGAGGTGGGTCCATGTTGGCCAAAATGACGCCGACCTCTAGACCTAAGAACCTGTGAATGCGACCCATCCACTCAGAGTCACGAGCAGCCAAGTAGTCGTTAACGGTGACGATGTGAACGCCAAGACCTGAGATCGCATTTAGGTATGCAGGCAAAGTCGAGACAAGGGTCTTTCCTTCACCAGTTTTCATCTCTGCGATGTTTCCCAGGTGAAGTGCTGCCCCACCCATGATCTGGACGTCGAAATGCCGCTGGCCTAACACTCGCTTTGAGGCCTCTCGCACGGTGGCAAAGGCCTCTGGCAATAACTCATCGAGTGTCTCCCCCGCGGCATAGCGCTCGCGGTATGACGAAGTTAATGACTTCAGTTCTTCATCGGTGAACTTCTCGTAAGTCGGTTCTAGGCCGTTAACCAATTGCGTCAACCGCTTGAGGCGGCGCAGAATGCGGCCCTCACCGGCACGCAAAATTCGGTCAAGCGGTTGCAAGAAATCTCCTAAATTTGAGGCAAGAAAAGTAAGTCTAGGCCGCTTGTTTTGAGTGCGCCCAACGTCTCGTGGCTGCAACGGTTGCGCACCCGATCACCTCGTGCCCACTTTTGCGCACCGCATCTGCGGCCGCGATCAACGTGGCGCCGGTGGTAACCACGTCATCAACCAAGATCACCGCCTGGCTTCTGAAATTAGCTGCCACCCACACAAAACTGCCAAAGGTGTTTTGCGACCGCTCTGCGATCGAGAGGCCGCTTTGCTCAAGACGCTGCCTTGAGTTACCTAATCCAGCGAGCACGGGTATAGACGGTTGCAATCGAGACCCAGCCAGTCGCGCCATTTCTTTGATCGGGTCGGCCCCTCGCCTTCGAATTGCCGCCCGGCCAGCCGGGATCGGCACTAACACAACTTCATGCCCAGTTCTATTTTTTTCGGCCAGAAGTGAATCAACCACTCGTACCAAAGAATCAGCTAGCACCCTTTGGGCAACAGGTGAACACTTTTCTTTAGCGAGATTTATCAACTTCGCGATTGGGCCCTGATATGAGCCAAGACTCTTCACTGCTATGTCACTGCCCACGTCAACCTCGAATGGCTGGCTCACAAAGTGCTGAGAGCACGACTCGCACCAGATTTCGCCCTCCCATGAACACCCCATGCAGATGGTCGGCAATAGAAATTCGGCCAGCCAGCGCATTCTTTAATGCATAGCCCAAGAGCTGCCCAGCTGCGCTGCCGTCAAAAAATTTGGTGCAACAGAACCTGTTGGGGAATACCCCTAACCCGGGTAGATCGGTGCCGTAGCAGCACCGACTGGCTGCCACCCCGAAGATGACTGCTGAAAAATTTCATTCGCGTCACTGCCAATCAATATTGAACGCCCGACGCTGGCACCCAGGGTGCTCGAGCTAGGTGGTGCTCCCAGTGAAATGGTTTGTCCGCTCAATAAATCGAAGCTCACTGCTTCACGGTCTAGCCCCGTCTCTCTTAAGGCGACGATTCGATTTGCGTCTGCCCAACCCGTCGAAATGACTGAACCCAAATCGCGATCAATGCGGTGTAACCCGGTGAGCTCTAACTCTTCACCTCGACGAATTGCGGCAAGTGCCACGAAACTTGCTGTCTCACTTTGAGCGCGCAAAAGAACCCTGACCCCGTCAATTGAAGGAACGACTGAACTAACTAAAACTTCAGCCGGAAGGCCGCCGACTAATTTCGGCTCAGGGTTACTGGCCCCGCTGTTTATCGCCCAAACACCTCTGGCACCGACAACCCAAACCCAACCGAAGCGATCGAACCTTGGCGAAGACAACAACTGATCGAAATCAAGGCGAAGCGGACGAGGGGTTCCTGGTCTGCCAAGCAGCAACTGTTGGCGGTCGGCGCTTACACCCGCATAAACGGTTGAGTCGAAACTTGGTGCAACCGCGCTTAACTTTGCGCCAGCAAAACCGAGCGGTTCTGTTGGGGCGCGCACGACCCCGTCCGAGATGACAACGGGTTTTTCTCGAGCAATCGCGCTTGCATCACCTTCTGGCGGTGATGCCTGAAATTGCGCCCACTCTGAAGTCTCGACGCTCTCACCCCAGTCACCAAGCTGTAAGAGTTGAGCCCCAACAACGACTTCAACCGATGAGACCCCAGTTATTGCTGAAAGTGTCTTGCCCAGTTGCGCGGCAAGCAATTTGCGATCTCGCTCTGACGCAGAGAGCACCGCGGAACTCAATGGCACTCGCGCCACGCCGTCTTCAACAGTGACCGCATCTAGTGACAAAGACGTATTGACAGGAAAGGCCGACCTAACGGCTGGTGCTAGCCATTTACTTGGGCCTACCAGCAGACCTTGCGTCAGAGACGTAGCGATTCCACCAGTAGCTAGCGGCAACACCGTTGTGTCAGGAACCAACACTTCGCCAGTTGGGTCTGGAAACCACAGGGCGAACCCCCGATAGCTTCGAGTGAGATCACCCCTAGAAATGAGTAAGCCCGTTGGGGGGTTATTGACTCGCCATTGGCCATCGATCTGTTCGACTCGAAAGTCGAAAACACTAAAGGTGGTAGCCGTTGGCACAGACGGTCGACCCAAATCGTCAATCAACAAATAGGTGGGTGCGAAGAAGCTCACATCAGTCGGCGCAATCTGGTCGAACGAGCCAGCGCCATCGAATACCTCGATACCGCCGGCTGGGTTCCATGACGCTGCAGCATCCGGAGTTAGGTACTGACGCGCCATCGCAAAGTTGTTCTCGCGCGAAGATTGCGAGGCAAGAAACCCTCGCACCACATCAACTGGGCTAAGACCCTCAGTTGGTGGCCGGGCAATGACGCGGACAAAAGTATCTGCGCCGCTTACCTCGACCTCTTCACCCTGTTGCACTGGCCCAGTCGTTGGCACACCGGCACAACCTGCAAACCCGACACAAATGCCAGCCAATAACCATGGTCTTACGAAGTTCTTGATGCTTACGTCAGGCCCTAACTAGCTCTTGCGCATTAGGCATCGATACGGCAGACCTGCTGAGGCGACCACCTGGTGTGTTAGGTAGTGAGAGTCTGAAGCACGCACCACCATCGGGAGCGTTGGCAGCGTGTAACCAACCGCCATGCAATCTTGCGTCTTCTCGCGCAATAGCCAAACCCAGACCTGTGCCACCTGTGGTGCGAGCACGCGACGGGTCACCGCGCCAAAAGCGGTCAAAAACTCGATCTGGGGCGTCGCCCACCAGGCCGGGGCCGTGATCTCGCACCATGAGCGCAACACCTTCACTGTCGCAGGCCACCGTGATTTCAACTGGGCGACCATCACCGTGGTCGATTGCGTTTGAAACAAGATTTCTAACGATTCGCTCAACACGACGTCGGTCTGCGGTGACGGGGCAGGGGCCGCCCTCTAATTGCAAGGTCACATTCGCGCGCTTGGCCAAGGCCTGGAGCGAATCCACAACTGATTCGGTCACTTCCAATAGATCCATGTCGACCGAATCCAAAGTCGCAGCACCCGAATCGACTTTGCTTATCTCTAAGAGGTTTACCAGCAAGTCTTCAAAGCGATCAAGTTGGGCAGCAAGAAGTTCTGCTGAACGAGCCGCCTCAGGGGGCAGGCTGCTGCGCTCTTGAAACAAAACATCAGCGGCCATACGCACTGTCGTTAAGGGCGTTCTTAGCTCATGAGATACGTCAGACACGAACCGTTGCTGTAGGGACGACATCTCTTCTAGGCGACGAATTTGTGCCTCGATATCAGTTGCCATCTCGTTGAAAGAGACCGCGAGGCTCGCAAGGTCGTCTTCGCCCTGCACTCGCAAGCGCTGGGCTAGGTTGCCGCGCTGTAGCTCACGAGCGACAGATGCAACTCGCCTGACCGGTGAGACCACTTGACGGGTGACGAACGCAGCTATCAAAGTCAGCACGCCAACTAATAGCGCCCCAGCGCCAACGGTGGCGTTTCGTACCAAGGTGATGGTCTCTGCCTCTTGGGTGAACGGAAACAACAAATAAAGGTCGTAGCGGCCAATCGAGGGAATCTCTAGCGGCGCACCAACTACCAGCCCCGGTTGTGACACACCATCTAAGAATTCAATTTCACTAAATTGCCAGGCCTGCCTGTTTGACTCTTTTAAAGCCTCACGTAATTGTGTCGGTACACTTGCCTCAGTGACGAGATTCGTACCGCGCTCAGGCACTCTGGCGCCGTTTTCGGCATTTGTCGCCGCGCCTGCACCAAGTAGCAGCACGTCGTAAACACTTGGTTCACCTGCACGCAGAGCAACAGCAGAGACCACTGTGTCAACCAAGGCCTCTTCACTTAGTGAAGCCGACAAGGTGTCGGCCGCGGCAACTACCCGAACCGCTTCATCGCGCGCGATAGCCGCTTCACTTACCGACAAACGCGTTTTGGAATCGATCACGCCCGAAGAAATAACTTGCACCAACAAGAAGCCGAACACCACTACAGCCAAAGCCGAGGCGATGGTGGTAGTAACCACGACCCGCGTTTGTAGAGAACGACGCCAGATCTTTAAGGGGTTCATATCGGCTAGCCGGAATTGACTTTGTAGCCAACGCCTCGCACGGTTACCACGATTTGCGGGTCATTGGGGTCTTTTTCGATCTTTGCGCGTAACCGTTGCACGTGCACGCTCACCAGTCGCGCATCGCCTGGGTGCTGGTAACCCCAAACATCGCTTAAGAGTTTCTCGCGCGAGAACGCTTGCCAGGGCTGACGTGCCATGGCAAGAAGCAAATCAAACTCAAGTGGGGTGAGGCTGATAAGAACCCCGTCCCTTGTCACGGTGTGGGCGGAGGCGTCAATCGCTAGATCACCTACTCGCAAAGCTTCGTTTTGGGTGGTGACAGGTCGTCGCAAACACGCCTTGAGACGCGCAATTAATTCTTTCGGTTTGAATGGCTTGACCACGTAATCGTCGGCACCAGCCTCGAGGCCGGTGACCACGTCCACCGTGTCGCCTTTCGCAGTCAGCATGACTATCGGTACACCAGATTCAGTGCGGATCTGTCTACAAACTTCAACACCGTCTCTACCAGGGAGCATCAGATCTAGTAAAACGACGTTGGGCTCGCTACTTCGAAAAGCAGCGAACGCTGTGTCGCCTCGCTCACAGAAATCAACGTCGAACCCTTCGGCTCGCAAGACGATGCCCAACATCTCTGACAAGGCGCGGTCGTCGTCGATGACAAGCACTCGATTCACCACGCCATGGTGACATCAACTCGTGCGAGTATGGGTTGGTGGCAGATACCAAGCCAAACAACGACCACTGGTCACCTGATCAGCCCCAAGATTGGACGGGGGTGTTCGGCGAGCCCGATACAGGTGTTGGTGACAAGGCGCAGCCAGACGACGGCGGCGATGCACCGAAGATCCCAAATGGGGCGATGCCGCTTCGTCCACTCAAAGTCGGCGAGGTGTTGGGCGTCTCGTGGCAGATAACTAGAAAGAGCTTTCGAGCAGTATTCGGAATCGCAGGCACGGCCGCGGCAATAGTCGGCACGATCGAGCTAGTTGTGCTGGTGACGCTGTTGCGTCTTTACCCAGAAAGCACGAGTTTGGGCGCGGTTCTTGCCGAGTTGTTCGCCTCTGGCGCAACACCTAACCAATCACAGCTAACCGCGATATTCGAAGATGCCCTGCCCGGTGTTGCCTCAGCATTGATGGGGTTTGCACTCTTGCAGGTCGCGGCGTTCTTGTGTGTGGCGATCATCGCCCACGTCGTGGCCGGAAGTGTCATCGCCAAACCAGTTAGTGCAACCGGGGCATGGCGCGCAACTCGGGGTCGAACTTTCAGTCTTATCGCATTGTTGGTGTTAAGCACGCTATTGATCGTTGCTGCCTTCGCAGTGCCCGTCACCATTGCGCTAACGACTTCTGCGCTGTTGGGTGATTCCGCGTTATCTGCCACGTTATTCGGTGTTGGGCTTGGGGTAAGCCTTGTCTTAGGCGTCATCACGTTCTTACGTCTGTTGTTGGCACCAGTCGCACTAACGCTCGAAGGGGCCAGCGTGCGTAAGTCGATATTGAGGTCTAACGAGTTGGTCAGAAAGTCAGGGTGGCGAGTTTTCTGGGTCTATTTCTTAGGGTCTTTATTGGCCAATGCGGTGGCTCTTTTGGTGTCGTTCCCCTTCGTGGTGCTCTCAGGCGACACCACGGTGATTTCTAGCCAGTCTGTGTTCTTCAACACGGCTGGCAGCATCGTTAATTACTTGGTGGTTTTAGCTTTCGTGTCGGTGGTCTTGGGTGTGCTCTACACCGAACTTCGAATACGCAAAGAGAACTTGGCCGCCGCTCTTAAAAAGGCTTAGTAGCGGTAGTGGTCGGGCTTGTACGGCCCTTGGGAATCAACACCTAAGTAGTCAGCTTGTGAAGAAGTGAGCTCAGTCAATTTCACACCAAGTGCATCAAGATGCAAGCGAGCAACCTTCTCGTCCAAAACCTTGGGCAGTACGTAAACACCAACCGGGTATTCATGATTGCGAGTGAAGAGATCAACCTGCGCGATTACCTGGTTGGTAAAAGAGTTAGACATCACGAAGGACGGGTGACCAGTCGCGTTACCG
>VGAH01000042.1 GCA_016870945.1 Actinomycetota bacterium
CGTCCACTCGTCAGGGGGTAATGGCGAATTCGCACCTTGGTACTTGGCAATCGCGTTGGTGAATATTCGCCCCAAAACTGCCCCTGGTTTTGAGTTGTCTAAGAAAGCGGCTTCGACCTCTAACAAGGTGTCATAGGCAGATCTCTCTAAGGCCGGTACGGGTTTAAATGCCACTACTCGCGTTGCGCTCGCAACTAAGCCCTTAGCTCTTGCGCAAACTGACGCGTAGAAGATGTCGCCGATCGGTTCATCGGTGGGCAACGGGTGGCGGTGTAAACGCCGACGCCTGTCACCGGCTACCAGCATCACAACAGGTTCTAACCCTTTGCTCCACAAAGCGGCTGCCAGATTTCGAGCGATGTTCATCTCGGTATCGCTCGGTGTAGCCAGCGGCAAGGCCTCTTCTAGAGCGGCCACGGTTTTCTTAGCAGTGTCTTGGTAGCGGGCGACTTCTTCAGGGGTTAGTTGTTGGCGTGCTTCTTCGATTTCTTGGCCTAAATCAACCTCATCGGGCAACGGCAGGTCACTACCCGTCTTCACACCTTGAGCTTTTGCACTTGGTCGAACGTTCCACCAATCGGTTACCTCAACCGACATCTCTTCTGGCAATTCTTCGGTAGCAAGCCGATCTGCCTCTATCTTGTTGGTAACCGCATAAACCTTGTCACCGGTTATTACCACGTCTACAACGGCGGAATCCAACATCATGGGGATGTGCACCCGTCCACCTGTAATCCAGGCAAGGTTGGGCGCACGACGAATCACAATGCGCTCTAGCCCGTGCTGAGTCATCAAGTTAAGAAGGCGTTGCACCTTCTGTTGATATGAGGTCGGCATTTGCCTACGAAATCTACGGCGTAGCTTTGTTTACCTCAATTGATTCGATGATGACGTCTTCTTTGGGTCGGTCGTTGGCACCAGTTTCGGCAGCAGCTATGGCATCTACGACTGCGCGGCTGGCTGGGTCAGTCACTTCACCGAAAATCGTGTGCTTGCGGTTTAACCAGTTGGTAGCGGCAACGGTGATGAAAAACTGTGAGCCGTTAGTGCCTGGGCCCGCGTTCGCCATAGCGAGCAAGTAAGGCCGATCGAAACTAAGTTCTGGGTGAAACTCGTCAGCAAACTGGTATCCCGGGCCGCCTGTTCCGGTACCAAGCGGGTCGCCACCTTGAATCATGAACCCTGAGATGACGCGGTGAAACGGCACGCCCTTATAAAGGGCGCCGCTGCCGGTCTTGCCGGTTCGGGGGTCCTTCCACTCTTTGCTGCCGTCTGCAAGTCCGACGAAATTCGCCACCGTTTTTGGTGCCTGAAAGTCAAAAAGATCGACTTTGATGTCGCCCTTGTTTGTCTTGATGGTGGCAGTAGAAGTGGCAGGCACGAGCGGGCTCCTTTTGCTCATTCAAACGATATTGATGTTCAGGGCCTATTTCGATGTATCTACGGAAACCGTAGCGCATCGGCCCGATGTATCGGCGCAGAAAAGGGATCCATCCGGCATCCACTCAAGCACGCATATTTTGGCATTGGTCTCACTAGCCCAAGATTCCACGTTGGGCTCTTGGCGTTGATTCAAATCAAATACGCGGACCACACCCCGGGCATCACTGGTAGCAAATACAAGCTCGTTTTTGGGGTGCCATTTGATTCTTATCGCAGTTGGTCGGTGCTGTCCTAGTTGAAGAGGTTTTCGACCCTTGGGGCCCGCCCCAGAAAAATCCCAAACGGTGACCTCTGGTGAGCCATTGTTTGCAAGTCTTGAGCCTGTTGTATTGAAGGCGAGCTCATTGACCTTACGCAGATAGCCACGCATTTCTAGGCGAATATCTTCTTTTGGTGAAAAGACCTGCAGTGTGCTGTCTTGGCTGCCAGTTACGATCCAACGAGAATTTGGTGAGATGGCGATTCGAAGAAGGGACCCTTTGAATTCTAGAGTCTCGGCCGCGGTAGATCGAAACGGAGCGGTCAGATTCACCCCACCGTATCCCGTGCTTGCAATCATCCCATTCTGAGGGAGCCAGCAAAGATCTTGAAGTGTTGCCTCGAACTCGGGTGACTCCCAGCGTTTGTCGCTTAAACAATCACGGGCAATCACCTTGCGACCAAAAGTCGCTGCTAACTTGCTTGAGGATTTGTACCACTGTGATGTCGTTGTCCAAGCCCCTAGATCGATGTGCAGAGTTCGGTGATTCTGGAGCTCTCTAATCTCAAGCCCTTCGGGCCCGGAGATTGCGTATAAGCCCAACACTGGGTGCGCTTTGATGCTAAGAGCTCCAACCTTGGACGGGGGCAGTTCGAGTAGTGCCCCAGATTCATTCGTTGGTCGCAGTGCCAAGAGCCCCTCAGAATCTAGGAGCAGAACCTCCCCTTGGTGGGTAACTGAGCCGTCGACAAATGAGTAATTTGGCAGAGTTTTTTGTTGGCTAGTTAGATGAATTCATCTTTTTGGTGTTAGTTGCTAAGCAGTTTTTGAATCCTTCAGTTAATTCCTGTCTATCAAGGTTGCGGCCTATGAACACCATGCGATTTACTCGAGGCTCATCCCCCCATTCAGTTGCAAACTCGCCCGTAAAGAGCATGTGCACGGCCTGAAAAACATATTTTCGCGGATTATCGGAAATCGCGAGAATTCCCTTGCTACGAAAGATATCGACACCTTTCTTACCGAGAAGAACCCCGAGCCAGTTGTCGAGCCTCTCGAGGTTGAGCTCCCCGGTTAGCTCAATGCCGACACTCGTAACAGTCTGATCATGTTGGTGGTCTGTATCTTCTAAAAAGGTGGGCTCGTCTGCCAATACTTTTTCGAGACTAAAGGCTTCGATGTCAAGAATCTGTTCCAGCGGGAACCCGCCGAAACTACTTTGAATTTGCTGAGCTGAAGAGTTGATGGATTTCAGTTCTTTACTTAGGTGTGCAAGGGTGTTTGCGTCTACTAAATCGCACTTGTTCAAAAGCAATCTGTCTGCAAAAGCAACCTGTTCTACTGCCTCGTTTTCCGTCCCTTCTGGTTTTTCTTCCCTGAGGTGCTGCAGTGTGTTTAGAGAGTCGACTACTGTGAGAATCGCATCTAGTCGATAGTTGTCTCTAATCTCGTCATCCATAAAGAAAGTTTGTGCCACGGGCGCCGGATCAGCTAAGCCGGTCGTCTCTATGAGGACTCGATCAAACTTGTCTTTACGGGTCAATAGATTTTCCAAGATTCTGATTAGATCGCCTCTTACCGTGCAACAGATGCAGCCGTTGTTCATCTCGAATATTTCTTCTTCTGACCCAAGTACTAATGCGTCATCTATCCCCACTTCGCCGAACTCATTTTCGATCACGGCAACGCGCATGCCGTGGTTTTCAGTTAGAACCCGATTGAGCAGGGTGGTCTTACCCGAGCCCAAAAACCCAGTAATGACTGTGACAGGTATGCGCTGGTCAGCTGCTAGCGAGCTATTTTCCATGCCAACTTGACTTCTTATTGAGAATCATTATCATTAAGCCCAGCATAGCTACCCAACTTTCGTCGGGAAAGCGGAGGGCGTGCATGCGCAGATTGGGCTTCAGGTTTGCGGCAATTAATGGGGGTAGCAAGTGTTTCGAGCGTTTAACTTAGATTCTCGGATGTTAAAGAGCCGGTCTTTTTTGGCAACGGCCGGAGTGATGGCGCTCGGCCTGGCTAGTTGCGGGGGGCAAGACGCCGCCGTCGAAGAACCTGTTGCAGTTGAGAGCACCGAGGTAGTCGTCACAAGTAGTTGTTCGCCGCTTAGTGTGGTGACTGGTTTCTATCCCTTGCAATTTATCGCCGAACGTGTTGGCAGTGACCAAACCTCTGTTTCGGTTTTGGCGGGCCCAGGTGTCGAGGCGCATGATCTAGAGCTCACACCGTCGCAAGCGGCCGAAGTAACCGATGCTGATGTTGTTGTCTTCCTACCCACATTCATGCCCTCATTAGACGAGGCAGTAGTCGAGTTGAACTCTTCAGTTGGGCTTGATGCCATGGCAGGTTTGACGTTGCTTGAAGGCGAGGCACACGATGATGACCACGGGCACAGTCACGATCATGACCACGATGGCGATGAGGGTCACTCAGACAAGAAATCAACCGATGACGAAATGATCGTCGACCCGCATGTTTGGCTTGACCCTACGAATGTGTCTGTCATCGGCAAGACCTTGGCCAACAAATTAAGCGAGCTAGATCCAGCCTGTAGTGCAATCTATGCAGACAACTCACAAGCCCTTACTGACGAAATGACAGCACTTGATTCCGAGATGAAGACAGCGCTAGCCAATTGCAAAATCAAGACCATGGTCGTTTCACATGAAGCTTTTGGCTATCTCGCAAATCGTTATGGGCTTGAACAGGTTGGTATCTCAGGCCTGACACCGGAGGCTGAGCCCAGCCCGAAACGTCTGGCTGAAGTGGCCAAGATTTCTAAATCCGACGGTGTGACCACTGTCTATTACGAGACATTGGTTAGCCCGGTCGTGGCCGAAACGCTAGCCAAGGAACTCAATATCAAGGCTGAGAAGCTCGACCCAATAGAGAGCAAACCAGAGGGTGCCGATTTAATCGCGCAAATGCGTGCGAACTTGGCGACATTGGTGGGGGGGCAAGATTGCGGGTGAGATGACCCCGCAACTTAAAGCTAGAGACGTTTCAGTCTCACTGGGTGGGGCCACCGTGCTAAAGAACGTGAGCTTTGAGCTCAGCAAGGGTGAGTTCCTCGCTGTTCTAGGTGGAAACGGCAGCGGTAAAACCACGCTCTTGAGAGCCCTTTTGGGCTTGATACCTATAAGCGCTGGTCATGTTGACATCGCAGCAAGCGAAGTTGCCTACATGCCGCAACGGCTCCCCAACATCGGCAGCGTGCCGGTTTCGGTTAAAGAGTTTGCCGAAGCTGGTGCTGTTCGCGGCGTTCGTGCGGGTGTTAAGCCTGCCAGCGTGCAATGGGCTTTAGAGACAGTGGGCATGTGGCCGTTACGCCGCAGATCGGTCGATTCACTTTCAGGTGGTCAACAACGCTTGACCATGTTCGCCCGCGCGTTGGTGAATCGAGCTGAATTGTTAATGCTGGACGAACCCTCAGCTGGTGTGGACGTTGAACATCAGAACGAAGTGCTTTCTTGCCTGCAAACTCTCAAAACCCAAAACACCAGCATCATTTACGTGACTCATGAGCTGGGTCTGATCGAGCCATTGGTAGACAAAGTGTTGGTGTTAGAACGCAGCGAAAGAGCTTCTGTCGAGTATTTCGGGGCGCTGCCATGGCCGAGTGGCATGTACGCAGATGTTCATCATCATCATGACGATGCCGCCTTAAGCCTTGGGGCCAACCTCGGTGTTAGCCATGCCGATCTAAGCCCGTTGCTTAAGAGCTAGCGCAACGTTGGAGCTTCTCAGTTACGAGTTCGCACAACGCGCACTTATAGGCGCCTTGTTGATAGGGGTACTCGCACCACTAGTTGGCATCTTTTTGGTTCAGCGCCGCTTAGCTCTCTTAGGTGACGGTGTTGGGCACATTGCAATAACGGGTGTGGGTCTGGCTTTGTTGATGTCGTGGTCGCCATTGCCCGCAGCTTTGCTTGTCGCAGTGTTTGGCGCGTTGTTCATCGAGGTACTTCGAGATAGATCAAGGGTGGCGGCAGATGTCGCCATAGCTGTCGTTTTTTATGGTGGTCTAGCACTTGGCGTCTTATTGGTTTCGCTTGCGCCCGGGGGGGCTTCTACCAAATTAAATACTTTCTTGTTCGGTTCGTTGAGCACGGTGAGTATGAGCGATTTATGGGTTCTAGGCGCTATGACCCTCTTGATAATTCTGGTAATTACTTTTTGGGGGCGCCAACTTTTTGTTGCAGGCTTGGACTCTGAAGTTGCAATGGTGCAGCGGATCCCCGTCCGAGTGCTAGGTGTTGTGCTTTCGGTGATGGCCGCTGCCACGGTGGTGGTTGGTATGCGAGTGGTGGGTTTGCTGTTAGTTAGCGGCATCATGGTGTTACCCGTTGCTGCTGCGAGCCAATTCGGCAAATCTTTTTCGTCCACTTTGGGTTGGGCGGTGTTGGTGGGGGTGGTTTGTGCTGTTGGTGGCTTACTGCTCTCGTTTCAAGTTGATGTGCCGCCGGGCCCCAGCATCATTTTGGGCGCGCTAGTTGTTTTCATCCTCGCGGTGAGTTGGCGGCTTGTGCGACATCTTCAAGGTGCGCGTGCGTGATTAATCAGCCGCGACGCACCCGCCAGCGCGAATTGATTTGGCAAGCACTACAGAAACAGCGTCGGTTTGTTTCGAGTCAGCAGGTGCACGCTTGGCTGAGCAAGAAAGGGCACGAAATAGGCCTAGCAACCGTCTATCGAAGTCTTAAGAGTTGGCATGAATCCGGCCAGCTAGACGTCATACGAGGCGCCGACAACGAGATGCTCTTTCGCATCTGTGCTGGCAGTGATCATCATCACCACCTGGTCTGCACCGAGTGTGGTGACGCTTTCGAAATATCAAGCCGAGAGCTCGAGGATTCAATCAAGAAGATTGCTAGAAACAAGAGGTTTCGTCTGGCCTCACATGAGGTCGAGATCTTTGGCCAGTGCGAAAACTGCAATGACTAGTGACTTGCGCTTTCGTGGTGGAATAGCGGTATGGCAAGTCAGATCCAAGGTGAGGCTCGCGAAGAGGTAGCTAGTCGGCCGTTTAAGTGGTTGTTGACCTTAGGTGGCTTGGTCGGGCTTTATGCCAGTGCGCAATTGACGATAGACAAAATCAACGTTTTGACAGATGCCGACTATGTGCCCAGCTGCAGCATTAACGAGGTTCTAGCTTGCGGCACCATAATCACGACCGAACAAGCTTCAGCATTTGGGTTTCCAAACAGTCTGATCGGTATTGCCAGCTTTTCTGTCTTGACCACCGTTGGTGTGGTTTTGCTCGCAAGGGCTCAGTTACCGCGGTGGTTCTTCTTAGGCGTGCTGGCCGGGTCGTTCTTAGGGACGGTCTTTGTGTCGTGGCTTGCCTATCAAAGTGTTTTTGTAATAGGTGCTTTATGCCCTTGGTGCATGGTCGTCTGGGGAATGACTGTGCCGATTTTTGGCCTGACACTTCGAGATGTGCTTAAGACCTCGTCCAACTCGACTTTGCGGGCTCTAGAACCGTTGGCCGGGGTTTTCGTTTTGGGTTGGTTCATTGCGGTGGGCGCGCTAATTGCTATTTGGCAGTACTTATGACGGCCCAACGTGTTTTGACTTTCGGCGATGACGACTCAGCTGGTGCTGACACAGCCTGGGGGTGGGTTACCGCACAACCATGGCCAGATTGGCAAATAGAAGTTGTTGCGATTAAGGCCCTCTCACCTGAGACGTTCACCCATTCGCCAACCGAATTCGAGCTACACACCTGGCAGCCCACCAAGCCACGTTCTGCTGAAAGCGGGTGGCAAGTAGGTGAAGTTGTTCACTTGACTGTCGAGCATGACCCTCGGTTGGTTTTGAGTTCGAGAGAGAAGTCAGATCTTGTCGTCATCGGAGCTCGCGGTAAAGGCTTGTTAAAGACGATGCGACTTGGCAGCACGGCAGAGTGGTTAATGCAGTGCCCCACAACGCCACTTCTGATTTCAAAGAATTCGAATTCGGTTAAGAAGATTTTGGTTTGCGTGGACGGGTCACCTCACGCCGAGGCTGCCGTCCAAGTTCTGTCGGCTTTGCCGTTGATCAAGGGGGC
>VGAH01000043.1 GCA_016870945.1 Actinomycetota bacterium
TACCAGCGACTTAGGGCTATTGAACTCAGAGAGGCTGCTTGAGGTTCATGGCCGAGCCGACGAAATCGCGCTGATCAACGGGTACAACGTTTCGCTACCAACCGTGGGCCAAGTTTTAAAGAGCCTGCCCGGCGTTGACGACGCGGTTGCCCTCGTCCGAAATGACCCGGGGGGTGACCAAATGGTCGTCTACATTGCAAGCGAATCTAAGACTCCCCCAGAGTTAAGTGAGGTACGAGCTTTTTTAGCGCGCTCGCTGGGTAGAGGTGCGATACCGGCTTTTCTAGAAGTTTTAGAGGTTTTCCCGCGCACGCGCACTGACAAGATCGATCTCGCAGCCCTTCGCGAATTGACTAAATGAAGTTCAAATTGACTTCATGAAATTAAGAATCTGGGTGCAAGGTGCTAGGCCTCGAACCTTGGGCGCGGCCTTTGCACCGGTGGTGGTTGGTTCTGCACTGGCTGCAGCGCAGAACTCTTTTCAAGTAGGGCTTGCGTTACTCGCGCTGTTGGTGGCCTTGGGTTTACAAGTCGGTGTCAATTACGCAAACGACTATTCGGACGGGGTGCGTGGTACCGACGCCAACCGCGTTGGCCCAACTCGACTAGTGGGTCAGGGTTTGGCTAGTCCCAAAGCTGTGAAGAACGCAGCGTTCTTCTCTTTCGCAATCGCTTTGGTAGCTGGGGTGCTTTTAAGCATTACTTCGGAACAGTTGTGGCTGTTGCCTGTCGGTCTTGTTGCCGTCTTCGCGGCCTGGTTCTACACGGGGGGTAAGAACCCCTACGGCTACCGAGGTTTTGGCGAAGTGGTGGCGTTCGTCTTTTTTGGCCCGGTTGCCGTGTTGGGCACTTCAGTCACTCAACTTGGCAAATTTGACATAAATGCACTTTGGGGTGGGCTAGGTATTGGTTGTTTTGCAGCAGCGCTGTTGCTGATAAACAACATCAGAGACGTACCTAGTGACATCAAGAGTGGCAAAAGAACATTGGCAGTAAAGATTGGTGCTAAAAATGCACGCTCGTTGTATTTGCTATTGCTGGTCGCCCCATTTTTCTGTCTTGTTCCCCTCGCCGGCCAACTTGGAAACGGGGTATTCGTGGGCCTTGTCGCGGCACCGCTCGCGCTGTTGGCCTATCGACCAACGAACCCCGTCCGCGCCTTAGGTCTTACTTCTTTAGCTGAGTTAGTTTTTGCGCTGACCTTCTCTATTGGAGTCTTGGGCTTTACCGGGGTCTGAGGCTAGAGAGGCATCGTCGCCCTTCGTTGACTCAATCGCGTCGAGAATTGCGTCTTCTCGTGCCGCCGCAGAATTGACGCGCTGATTGAAACGTTTCGACCAAGCAAAGACCGCTGTGGAGGCGTTGTCACGGTCTTTGTTGAGCAATAGAAGACTCACCGCACCCGAAGCCAACAACGCGACCACGAGCATCCAGAGGTCGCGTAAACCAAGGGCGTAACAGACAGCCAGAGCGACGCCGAAGACCAGAAGTCGCTTTAGCGTGTAAACGGCCAGGGCCGGAGCCTTCACCTAGCCCCCGTCGCATTGAACCGGTAGCGAGATGCACTGGACGGGCATAAATTACCGACCAGGGGGTGTAGCCGAGTGACGCTTTTGCTACTGCTGGTCGTTGTTGGTTTGAGCTTGGTCACCTTGACTGACGTTATGCGTGCAGACTCGAGTCGAATCGAAGTGATGCCCAAGCCACTTTGGATGGTCATGGTCTTGATCCCCTTGTTTGGGCCGATTGCTTGGTACTTAGCGGGGAGGCCACAAAAGTCTGACAAGCCTCGTCCGCCTACGAAATCTCGCGGGCCGGCCAAAGGCCCTGACGACGACCCGGATTTTCTCTGGAAGATCGAAAAGAAACTACGCCAAACAAAACGCGACGAAGGTGGGCAGCCCGAAGCAAGCCCAAGCTAAATGCCGGCGTAGCTATGCAAACCTGGAATCAGGATGTTCACGCCAAAGAAGTTAAACAGCAACGTGGCATAACCGACTAAACCGATGATCATCGTTCGGTTTGGTCGCCAACCGGCGGTAACGCGTGCGTGCAGGTAAGCCGCGTAAGCGACCCAGCTGATTAGCGCCCACGTCTCTTTCGGATCCCAACCCCAGTAACGACCCCAAGCGTTTTCAGCCCAAATGGCACCGGCGATGACAGCGAAAGTCCAGATGGGAAAACCAAACGCGGTTAGCCGATATGTGAAGCGGTCTAAAACCGATTCAGTAGGCGCTGTGGCAAGCCACGGGGCGTCAGACGCTCGTTTTCTCATCCACTCGATGACTAGGCAAGCAATCGAAGCCCCTGCTGCCACGGTAAATGCGCCAAAAGCCACGATCGCTGCAGAAACGTGGACGATTAGCCAAGCTGAGTTAAGCGCTGGCACTAACGGGCCAGCTTCGGTGTAGAGAACAGTGACGGCGAGCCCGACCAATGCGAAGACTGGCACTACCACCCAAACCGCTAGCCAATCCGGATTTCTCTTAAGCGAAAGCACTAAGAAGGCTGCTAGCCCCGCAAAGGCACCAGACAGCGCGAACTCGTACATGTTGCCCCAGGGGGCCCTCATTACCGCAAGGCCGCGAGTAACTAACGCAGCCCCTAGCAATGCAAGCGCCAACCAACTAACGGAGTAGCCGATATTTACGGCTCTTGATCTCACAGGTTGCGATTGCGGTTTAGTAGCACTGCCGACCAAGACTTTTGTTCTGGTATTTGCGTAAACCGTGGCAAAAGCGATCATGGCTATTGCTAGCGCGATAAGCGATGCGTAGACGAGCAAGAGGCTCGTCTGGGCCAAAGTCATTTGACTCTTCTCACCTCGCCTAGCATTTCAGCAATCTCAGAACTAAGGCCTGCATACCCCTGGCGGCTTAGCCCCGCAACCTCAACCACGGTTTTCTTCTGCGTGTCATTGGTCACCTTGAGCCAAATTCGACGCCTAGGAACAAACAAGCCAAACAACAACCCAATAAGTGCTGCTATCGATGCGACCAAAACCAGTTGCCTACCGGGCTCGTGAGCAATTTGTAGCGAGATGAACCGATCGACACCTTCAAATCGCACGTGACCAAGCTGGGGCAAAGACCAGACATCACCCGGTAGTAACGAGGTGACGCCAAGCCTTTTCATATCTTCGGTGCGTAACTGATAGACGTTCTGGGGCTCACCTGAATCAACCCCTAAATCACCTTGCCAAGCGACCAAGAACAAGGCTGGGGAATCTGGCGCAGGAAACACAGAAATTGGCCCTCGTTCTTCATCGACTACCGCGCTAGGTAAGAAGATGCCTTCGAGCCCAACTTGCTGAGGTGCATCAGGGATCTTCACAACACCGATTGACGTGAAGTTGCCGTCTCTAGGTAAGAAGATGACGGAATCAGAGAACTGCACGTGACCTGCGGGGTCAGTAACCGTCAAAACCGGCGCGTAACCGTGCCCAGTTAGAAAAATTTTGGTACCTGAGAACTCCAGGGGGTGATTAACTTCGAGCGTCTCTCGTTGCCAGTTAGCCCCAGGCTCAGATCTAGTTAGTGCGCTTGCGGTGAATTGGCGCGGCGAGCCCTTCTGGGTGCCTTCGCGCTCGAACTCGGCTTCAAAGTCTTCTAGCTCGAAACCAAATGGTGGCAAGTTCTTGGCATCAAATAATCGCCCGGCGCTAAATTCGTCATAAGCGACCAAGGTGTTGCTAAACCCGGTGCCTTCTCGTACCAACACTTGCCCGCGATAGCCCCACAAAGCACCTACCGCTACCCCAACAACGATGACGATTAGCGACGCGTGAAACAACAAATTGCCAGTCTCGCGCGCATAACCTTTCTCAGCAGAAAGACCGGTGCCCGACTTCGCCGCCTTGGTTGCTAACCGCCAGTGATGCTTACGAAACCAGGCTTCTGCGGTCGTTACTACATCGGCGGCCGATGCTTTGGTGGTGAGTTGCTGGTAGTCGGCTAACCGTGAGAGATCAGCCGGAACCGGCGGTGGCGCGCTTCTTAGAGAATCTAAGTGCGCCCTTAATCGAGGTACCACGCACCCAATGACAGAAATCAACAGCAACAAATAAATGGCGGTGAACCAAATGGAACCAAAGACGTCGAACATGCCCAAGGCGTCGAGCACACGTCCAAGATTTGGGTTGTCTTCTAAGTACTGATTGACGGCACTTACCCCTGCGCTTCGCTGAGGAAACAACGAACCCGGAATAGCAGCCAAGGCCAGTAGCAGCAACAAGATCAATGCAGTGCGCATGCTGGTGAGCTGTCGCCAGGCCCACCGAGTCGAACCTATGAATCCGATTGGGGGGGCTTCGTTAGCGCGTGACTTCTTTGGGTCTGGCGACACTTAGATAACCGTCTCGAACCCAGAGATCCAAGAGCGAAGACTGAACGTGACTTCAGACCAAAGACCCGTGACTAACAGCACGCCAATGGTGATAAGCAGGCCGCCACCGATTCGGGTTATAAGAACCTGGTGTCTGCGCAGAACCGGTAGAACATTCACGACCCACTGAAAGCCGAGTGCAATCGCGATGAACGGCAGCCCGAGCCCTAAGGAATAGATGAGTGAGAGCAACGCACCTCGCCCAGCGTCGCTTTGACTAAATGCCATGGCTTGTACCGCAGCCAGGGTGGGGCCAATGCAGGGAGTCCAACCAACCGCGAACACAACACCGACAATTGGTGCGCCCCAAAGGCCGCGAACAGGGTTCACTCTTATTCGAGCTTCGCGCATGAACCAAGAAAAACCGCCGAGATAGCCGACACCTAACAAGATGACGAACACCCCCAGCACTCGCTCGATTGCCGGGGCAGAACGAACCAACCATGACCCGATCTCGCCGAAAAGTGCCCCGTACAAAACGAACACCGCGCTAAAGCCCGCAACGAAAAGTGCGGTACCAGCGACCATGAGTCTGCGTCGTTTCGCTTTTTGTAGATCAGAGAGCGAGCCACTTAAGCCCGTCACGTAGGCGAGGTAGCCCGGCACGAGTGGAACCACGCACGGCGACAAGAAAGAAACCACACCGGCAAGAAACGCCAGTGCAGCGGCTATCAAAAACGGGCCAGAGACCACCAACTCGCCGATGTCGTTCAAGAGGGCGACTCAACCTTCTTGCCTAGAACTTCGTCTATTACTGCGCGCAACGTGGGTGCGGTGGTAGCCCCCAAGATCCGAGCCGCGATTCGATTGTCTTGGTCTAACACCAACGTGGACGGAATTGCACTTGGCGGCAAGGTGTTGCCAAACGACAAGAGCGTCTGGCTGCTCGGGTCGAAAATGCTCGGGTAAACAACCTCAAAACGTCTTTGAAAAGCCTGAGCAGATGGCAACGAATCACGCACGTTTACGCCGATGAAATTAACCCCGTCCGGCTTTGTTGCTTCGGCTACTTCATTTAGAACTTCAGCTTCTGCGCGACAAGGGGCACACCATGACGCCCAGACATTTATGACTTTTGCATTTGCCGCGCCACCAAGAGATAAGTCTTGGCCTTCGAGACTCTTGCCAGCAAACTCCACCGGCTCGCCCCGATCTGTTTCAGCAACGAAACTCACACTGCCATCACCTGATATGAAACCGATTTCTGACGGGCGAGCAAACCCATCGTCACCGCTTGCCGAACCGCAGCTTGCAAGAGCCACTGCGGCAAACCCCGCAAAGAAAACTCTTTTGAGTTTCACCTTACGGCTATCGAGGTTCACCTCACGGCTTAGCGGGCAACAAATGCGCCGATGGTTCTTGGTACTCGAGGGCGACCAATTTCGAACCATCGAAGACCAAAGACGTGACGCTTGCCAGCGTGCACTGGCGACTTCGGGGGTTATGAGCAAATCGCCGCCCTTCAGCGTCGAGTCTGGCCACCCAAATCGGAAGTTGATGACTAACCAGTACCACTTCGCCCCCGCTTGCTCGTTGTCTTGCATCTGTGATGGCTTCGCGCATTCGATCAGCGACTGCCTGGTAAGGCTCGCCCCACGAGGGCGTGAAGGGGTCACGCAAGTGCCACCAATTTCGTGGGTCACGCAGCGCACCATCCCCCACTGACACCCGTTTGCCGGCAAAGACGTTTCCTGCCTCGATTATGCGTTCATCGGTAGAGATCGGCAGACTCAATTGTTCGGCAAGCGGAGCTGCGGTTTGTTGTGCCCTTGTTAGAGGTGAGGCGATGACTTCTGTCACATTGCGATTGGCGAGTGCGCTTGCGGTAGTGCGCGCCATCTCGTGGCCTAATTCAGAAAGCTCGAACCCATCTAGGCGTTCATAAAGAACCTTCTCTGGGTTATGCACTTCGCCGTGTCGCACCAAGTGGACGACGGTCTTGTCACTCACCGCCTTGCCGCATGGGCTGATGTTCAGAGGCGTACATCGCAAGAGCGTCAGCCAAAGATGATTCGGTTGGCTCGTCGGCCACGATTGTTACTTGTAGCCCGTACTCTTCGGCAGTTTTTGCAGTTTGTGGGCCAATCACAGCGACAACAGTTGAGGCGTGAGGTTTACCTGCAAGACCTACCAAGTTTCGAACTGTCGAAGATGACGTGAATACGACCGCGTCAAAACCACCACTCTTTATGGCTTCACGAGTTTCAATTGGCGGTGGGGCTGCGCGAACCGTGCGATAAGCCGTGATGTCTTCGACGTCCCAACCGCGAGACTTCAAGCCGTCTACCAAAGTGTCTGTAGCGATGTCGGCACGTGGCACAAATACTTTGTTGATGGGGTCAGCTGAGCCTGCATGGGATTCCCAAACTTCTAATAGACCTGCGCTGCTTTGTTCGCCCTTTGGCATCAAGTCAGGATGAATTCCAGAGTCGTGTAGTGCCTCCATAGTTTCGTCGTCCATAGCGGCGATCTTTAGGCCTGCGAACGCCCGAGCGTCTAGGCCGTATTCGCCAAACTTTTCTCTGACCGCCTTGACTGAGTTAGCGCTGGTGAAGACGACCCATTGATAACGGCCATTGACCAAACCTGTGACGGCGCGATCCATTTGGTGCGGGGTGCGCGGCTTTTCGACGGCAATCGTTGCCACTTCAATTGGCACAGCGCCATAGCCGACCAGATATGAAGAGACTGGCCCCGGCTTTTCGCGAGTTCGAGGTACTAGCACTCGCCAGCCGAATAGCGGTTTGCTCTCAAACCACGATAAGCGTTCACGTTGCGTTACCACTTCACCAACGATTAACAGGGTCGAGGCCTCGTTACCCATTCCGCGCGAGTTGCGGTACTGGGCAGGGAACTCTTCAAGTGTGGTGACGATTGCGCGCTGTTCAACGGTTGTGCCGCCACGAACCAGCGCTACGGGGGTTCGCACGTCGCGACCGGCCGCCGCTAAGCCCTTCACGATTTCGACAGCTCTCTCACCCGGGTCAACTACCACGATGGTTGATCGCTTCTGTCCGTGCATTGCGTAGTCAATTGATTGACTCGCATCGATGATGTGGACGTCTTTTGTTGCGCCACCTAATAGCGGTATGCCCGCATAAGCAGGTACCGCTGTAACAGGTGATGCGCCGACTACTACGTCAAACGGCACTTTTGAGCGAACTACCGCGCTTACTTCTGGGCTGATGCGACCGTCAAACACGGGGTCGCCAGTGAATAGACGAACAACCCGACGACCTTCGCGAGCGGCCTGAACCATGATGCGCGCGCGGGACGCAGGTGTCGCCGTCGACTCT
>VGAH01000044.1 GCA_016870945.1 Actinomycetota bacterium
TAGCGTGAACAAGAGCAATTCGGCCGGTTATGGCACGAATGGTTTCGCCAAGAGTCCTTAGGTCGATACCTGCAGCCCAAGCGTGACAAGTGTCAACGCAAAACCCCACGCCAGATTTACCCACTGCCTGCCACAGACTCGTGATCGCCTCTAACGTGCGACCCATCGAGAACTTGCCGCTTGCGGAGTTTTCAATAAATAGCGGCGCGCTTAATTCAAGCGTGGTGACACCCTTGTGCCAGTTTTCGTAACCGGCAGCGGGGTCGTCATCTTTGGTTACGTGTCCTGCGTGCACGACGACACCGGCTGAGTTGAATTCTGCGGCGGTGTCTAGTGTTGATTGCAGCAATTTGCGGCTTGGTATTCGGATCCGGTTGTTTGTGCTGGCCACATTTATGACGTAGGGCGCGTGAACGTAAAGTGCCACACCGGCGGCTTCGGCGGCGTCTTTGAGCGCAGAGGTGCCACCGGGCATCGCGACCGCAGGTTTGGCCCATGACGTGGGGTCGCCTAAATTGATTTGCAGGCAATTCGCGCCAAATCGAGTGGCCCAAGCAATTGGGTCTGGCTCGTCGCCAATGGCCGCGCCTACCAAAAATGACATTTCGAGTGAGACTAATCCCGGTCTAACCCTGCAAGAAGCAACGTTTAGGCACACCAGTAACATTCGAGTTCGTTCTTTTTGCTTTTAGCTAGAAGAACCCCACCCTCCTGCTGCGGCTGTGGGCCGTGGCCAATCGACCAGAGGAGGTCGACTTAGCGTGCGTAAGTACGAAGTCATGGTCATCCTCGACCCTGATTTAGAAGAGCGCACTGTCGGCCCGAACCTCGACACTTTTTTAAACGTTGTTCGCCATGCGGGTGGGGTCATCGACAAAGTAGACATTTGGGGTCGGCGACGTTTGGCCTATGAGATCAAGAAACGTCACGAGGGCATCTACGCAGTGGTGGACTTAACCAGCCCAGCTGAGGCGGTGGCCGAACTAGACCGTCAGTTGCGGCTAAACGATGCAGTTTTGCGAACCAAAGTTTTGTGTAGGGAAGACTGAGCGACCATGGCTGCGGGTGACATCAACATCACAGTGGTCGGCAATCTCACCAATGACCCTGAACTTCGCTTTACCTCAAATGGTGCAGCCGTTGCTTCTTTCACGGTTGCCTCGAATAGCCGTTACATGGATCGCACTACCAACGAATGGAAGGACGCCGACCCTGTCTTCATGCGTTGCAACGTTTGGCGTCAGTACGCCGAGAACGTGGCCGAGTCGTTGACCAAGGGCACGCGCGTGATTGTTACTGGGCGCCTAAAACAAAGGTCTTACGAGACTCGTGAGGGCGAGAAGCGCAATGTGATGGAACTTGAAGTCGAAGATGTCGGCCCCGCTTTGCGAAACGCGACTGCCAAGGTTTCAAAAATTGGTCGGACGGGTGACTCAACTGGTGGCACAGCTGCGGCGCCGGCTACGTCAACACCTGCTGATGACCCTTGGGCGACACCTGCGGCTTCAGGTTGGGGCAACGCCGGCACGCCAAGTGAAGAGCCACCCTTCTAGTCATGGGCAGAAAAAGCAAAGTCGTACCCAAGAAGCGACCGAACCCGAATGTGCAACGGAAGTTCAAGAAACGACCGTCGCCGTTAACTGAGGCGAAGGTCGAATATGTCGACTACAAAGACATTGCCATGCTTCGTAAATACATTTCTGACAAAGGGAAGATCCGCGCCAGGCGTGTGACTGGCAATACCCCACAACAGCAGCGCGCAGTTGCTGCCGCGATTAAGAACGCTCGTGAAATGGCATTGTTGCCGTACAGCACGACGAATCGATAGGGCGCATTGTTCGATGAAGGTGATTCTTACTCAATCAGTTGCTGACTTAGGCGGCGCGGGCGACGTCGTAGAAGTAAAAGACGGCTACGCCCGAAACTTTCTCATGCCACGTGGCTTGGCGATGCGTTGGACTAAAGGTGCTGAACGCCAGTCGGTGCAGTTGCGCCGCGCACAAAATGCGCGCGTTACTCGTGGCTTAGAGGACGCCGAAGAACTGGCTAAGACGCTTGCTGCAATGAGCATCATCGTGACTGCCAAGGTTGGTGAAGCGGGCAAACTCTTCGGGTCGGTTACTAACACCGACATCGTCGAAGCTGTGGTTCGAGCAGGTGGCCCCACTCTTGATAGGCGTTCGGTCGAGTTGCCGGTGCCGATTAAAACTGCCGGTTCACACCAAGTGCGGGTGCACTTACACCCTCAGGTCAATGCAACTATTTCTGTGGAAGTCACTTCAAGCTAGTTATCTCTTAGCTAGTTGCGCCACCAACCCAGCTGTTGCGGCTTCGACCATATTTAAGACATTGCGAAACTCGTCTATCGGGTGGTGGTAAGGGTCTGGCACGGCTAGTTGTTGGTGCCCTTTAGGTAGATGGCTTAGCGCGGGGTCGAATTCACGCAAGAGTCGAATCTCAGCCTTTAAGCCTTGCTCTTCTGCCATTTCTTCTAGGTCGTTTTGGTTCGAAAGATCCATGGCGATGATCAGATCTCGCTCGTTGAAATAGCGTGGCTTGAATTGCTTGACTTTGTGCTTTATTGCGTAGCCACGTTCTTGCAAGACCTTCAACGAGTTGGGGTGGGCGTTTTGCCCAACGTGCCAGTCGCCTGTGCCTGATGAGTCAACTTTGAGGGCAAGACCAGCGTCTTTGGCCTGGAAGGCCAACACGGCCTCGGCCATGGGGGAACGGCAAATGTTGCCGAGGCAAACCATCATGACTCGAATCTCATTGTTTTGATCTTTAAGGCTTGAAGGCATTACTTAAGTCAGACTAGTAGTCGCCAGTTTGTTTTGGTTAAGAAGTTAAGCCGCAACCAGAGGCTTATGCACCTAAGAACTAACCACCATCCGATAGTGACCCAGAGCCAGCTCACGTCTTGTTGAGTTTGGTAGACCCACCAGAGAACTGGTAAGAATGCGATTAAGACCCCGGTTTGAACCCACGCTAGAAACTTGAAATCACTAGCACCAATTAAGACCCCGTCCCAAGCGAAGGCCAAACTGGCAGGGGGCATTAGTGCAGCAACAACCAGCAGCGCTGCGGCGGTTTGTGATTGCACGATTGGCGCATCAGTAAAGAGCTCGCTAAGTGGGGTAGCGGTTGCCAGCAATATCAGAGCAAGGGCAAGACCTAAAAGAACACTCCAGAGAGTGATTCGCTGGTTGATCAGCGTCGCTTCGGCAGCTTGTCGGCTACCTAAGCTTTTTGCGACCAGGGCTTGCGCGGCAATCGCTAAAGCGTCGAGAGCGAAGACGGCAACCCCATAAATTGCGAAGGTCGCGTGGTAGGCAGCAAGAGATGTCGTGCCTAACGCGCTTGCTACTAAAAGTACGGCAATAAGAACCACGCGTAGCATCGCCGTGCGCCACAACAGCAACGAAGAGGCTTGTGCGAAATTCTTGATTTGAGCCAGTTGAGGGCGCCACTTATGCCAGTTTCCTTTGACATGGCGATTAATTGCTAGTGCATAACCGATGACGGCAACGACTTCTGCCACAACTGTCGACCAGGCTGAGCCGGCTATTCCCCAATTGAGAACGAGTACTGCTACCGCGCAAACGCCCGTATTGACGATTACTGCTAGCACGCTAACTATCAGGGTGGCCTTTGTATCTTGAAATCCCCGAAGCGCCCCCGTTAGCGCCATCGAAACCAACAGGAAAGGAATCGCCGCTGCGCATATGAGCAGGTAGGTAGCAGCAGGTTTTGTTACTTCTGATGGTGAGAGTGCGGCTGCTAGTTGATTGGCACTCGCAGCCAAAATGATTGCGACTACTACACCAATGCCGGCAGCGAAGATCACAGAGTTTTGTGTTTCGCGAAAGGCCTCGTCCAACTTTTTTGCTCCGACGAGTCTGCCAACGCTCGCGGTGGTTCCATATGCGAAAAAGATTGATAGGGCGATGACGGTGCCAATTACCGTTGCACCAACACCGAGGGCCGCGAGTTGATCGGGGCCGAGAGTGCCAACGATTACGGCGTCAGTGACCATGAACAGCGCCGGTGCGACTAAGGCGCCGAAGGCAGGTACTGCCAGGCGAAAGATTTGTCGGTCTAAGTCACGCATGTGGCAAGAATCGTTGAAGTGACTGGCGGTGTTGCGCCTGGTTTTCGAGTTTTGCTCCACTTGAGGTGCGGTGACTTTGCCCAAGTCAGAAGGGGTGGGTCGGGGGTGGTGTGCCTGGCGCCCACAGGCTTGTCCCCAGGTGCGGCAGGCAAAAGTGGCGTGTTTCCACATGCAATCATCGGTTGTTCACAGACTCATCCACATGTCTATTTGGTTTTGTCAGACGTGAAACCTACCCTCGCGATGATGTCCGTCGCGGAATTTCCGTACCCCGATGACCTCAGCCCAATCGATCGGTTACCACCGCAAGATTTGGCGTCTGAGGCTTGCGTCCTGGGTGCGATGTTGCTTAGCAAAGATGCTATTGCTGAAGTCGTTGAGCGATTGCGTGAGTACGACTTTTACCGCCCGGTTCATCAGACTCTCTATGCGCGAATTCTCGATCTTTACACCAGAGGTGAGCCTGTGGATGCGGTGACTTTGGCTGCAGAGCTAACTAAAACGGGTGAGCTCGTTCGAATTGGTGGGGCTGCTTACTTACACACCTTGGTTTCGAGTGTGCCGACTGCTGCAAATGCTGAGTACTACGCGCGCATCGTTAAAGAGAAGGCGATCTTGAGGCGATTGGTAAACGCCGGTACGCGTATTGCGCAAATGGGTTACAGCGAGACGGGTGAAGTTGATGACTTGGTCGATCGTGCGCAAGCTGAGGTTTATGAAGTAACCGACCGTCGAACTAGTGAAGATTACGCAGCGCTTTCGGATTTGATGGGTGACGCGCTTGCTGAAATCGAGGCTATTGGTGGTCGCGGTGGGGCCATGGTCGGGGTACCAACGGGTTTTCGAGATCTTGATTCGCTGACGAACGGTTTACATGCAGGTCAGTTGATCATGCTGGCTGCGCGGCCTGCCATCGGTAAGTCAACCCTCGGGCTCGACTTGGCGCGAGCTGCGGCGATCAAGCAGGGCTTAACTACGGTGGTTTTCTCACTCGAAATGAGTCGCACCGAAATCGTCATGCGATTGCTTTCGGCTGAATCACAAGTTGGGTTACACGCAATGCGCTCTGGCGCGCTTTCAGATTCAGATTGGACGAAGTTGGCGCGAAAGATGAGTGCGGTTTCAGAGGCACCGTTGTTTATTGACGACTCACCCAACTTAACTTTGATGGAGATTCGGGCGAAGTGCCGGCGTTTGAAGCAGCGCCACGATTTGAAGATGGTGATTGTTGACTATCTGCAGTTGATGTCTAGTGGGCGCAAGGTCGAGAGTCGACAGCAAGAAGTTAGTGAGTTTTCGAGGTCTTTGAAGTTATTGGCAAAAGAGTTGAACATCCCGGTGGTGGCGATTAGCCAGTTAAATCGTGGGCCTGAGCAGCGTCAAGACAAGCGGCCTTTGCTTGCGGACTTGCGAGAATCTGGTTCGCTAGAGCAAGACTCAGATGTGGTGGTGTTGATCCACCGCGAAGATGCTTATGAGCGCGATTCGGCTCGGGCTGGCGAGGCTGATTTGATCGTTGCCAAGCATAGAAATGGCCCAACCGGCACGATCACTGTCGCCTTCCAAGGTCATTACTCGCGCTTCACAGATATGGCCCCCGCCTAGCCCTTTCTCGGCCGTTGGCCATACAAGAATGCGATTTCTTTTAGTACTTGTAATGAGTTAGCAGCTGAAACGTGTGACCCCTCGGTGTGATGCCAGTAGTTCAGAGGTTCTTCCCAGATTGTCATTGTGCTGCCTGTGGTGGCTTGCCAGCGCTGCAATAGCTCAACGTCGAAGAGCCAACGAGTTTTGAATGGTTTGTTCAAGACTTGAATCAGATTTGAATCATGCTTAAAGAGTTTGAAGCCAGCTTGGGAGTCATAAGGCAACTGCGGCACTGCTGAGTTCATGAGCGTGGCAAGGATGCGACCTACGTAATGGCGATATGCGGTGCGCTGGATATCGCGGCCAAGTAGGGCTACGCGTGCGGCCCAAATAGCTTCAACAGCTGGTTCGGTTTTCTCCAGGGAAGCTGCAATCTGAAGAAACCTTGGGATCTCTTTCGGAGAAAATGAAGTGTCGGCATCAATGAACCCCACCCATCTTGGAGGTTGCGTTTGGTCCTTGGTTTGTAGCGCACGTAATAGGCCCTGCCGCACAGCTTCAGCTTTGCCGCCATTAATTGGGAGTTCTACGACTTCGGAATTGGGGTTCTTTGCGATTTCGGTAAGAGTTTTTTGTGTCTCATCGGTTGAACCGTCATTGACAAAAATCCAAGAGGTTTGGGGTATCGAGGTCATTTCGTGCCAGTGGCTTTTGTCCCACCGTTTTGCTTCGTTGTAACAGGGAACGACCAGCACAACTTCACTGATTGACAAAGTTCCCCATTCGTGAGAAGAGATAACCCCTATTTAACTAGACTCAAATTCATGGGTTCAACCGATGTTTTTGATCGACCTGGCGGTGTGAATAGAAGTCAGTTGGCAGATGCGTTGGCGGCGGAGTTGGCGAGGTATCACGAGAGTACCGAGAAATCTAAAGCGATTTATGACTCGTCCAACCATTTATTTGGGCACGTGCCGATGACATGGATGAACAAGTGGGCTGGTGGCTACCCAGTCGTTGCCACTAAAGCCCGAGGAAATCGAGTTGAGACGGTCGATGGCAAAACCCTTATTGATTTTGCTTTAGGCGACACGGGTGCGATGGCCGGGCATAGCCCAAGCGCTACCGCCGAAGCGCTGCAACACAGATATGTCGAACTTGGCGGTGCAACCATGATGCTGCCGATCGAAGATGCTGCTTGGGTCGGGCAAGAATTGGCAAGGCGATTTGGGTTGCCGCTTTGGTCTTTCACGTTAAGTGGCACAGACTCAAACCGCTGGGTATTGCGAGTCGCAAGACTTGTTACAGGCAATCAGAAGATCCTGGCTTTTGCTTACGGTTATCACGGAACTGTTGATGAAACTTTCGTCGTTATGGGTGTTGACGGCGAGGCCGCAGCTCGGCCCGGGAATGTCGGGCCCCCCGTCCCCCTTTCAGACACCACTCGAGTAGCCGAATTCAATGATCTCGCTTCAGTTGAGCGCGCACTTAAGCATGGCGATATCGCGGCAATCATCACTGAGCCCGCGCTTACGAATATTGGGATCGTTTTGCCTGAGCCAGGGTTCCTTGAAGGCTTACGTGTGTTAGCCGATAAGTACGGGGCATTGCTTGTAATCGATGAAACTCACACGATTTCAGCTGGTGCTGGCGGAATGACTCGTGAGCGAGGCCTGAAACCAGACATCGTCACTATTGGCAAGTCGTTGGGTGGGGGAATTCCAGCCGGGGCATATGGGTTAAGTCAAGAGATTGCCGACCAAGTAGCACTTCATCGCGAGGCTGACTTAGTCGACGTCGGCGGTGTCGGCGGCACTTTGTCTGGCAATGCCTTGTCAGTAGCTGCCATGCGAGCAACGCTAGAAAAAGTGCTCACCGAAGAGGCGTTCGAACACATGATTGAGTGTGCGGTCG
>VGAH01000045.1 GCA_016870945.1 Actinomycetota bacterium
ACCGTTGCACCATGTCGCATCCGCCAAAAGCCGTCTTGATCACAAAAGACTGGGCCAAGGCAATTGACGGCTTCATACGCCATCAAGCTGACGACCTGGGGCGAAGCGCTCACACGGTTAGGGCTTATCAAGGCGACTTAGAGCGGGTTGCTGAATTCGCACACGAGCAAAAGCAGGGTTTTAGTTCCATGACTTTGGGTTTCTTAAAAGAGTGGGCGGCGGCCGAGCGCGCAAGTGGGGTAAGTAGTTCGACCGTGGCCCGGCGTGCCGCGTGCGTTCGCTCGTTTACTAGTTGGTGTCACGAGGCGGGCCTGCTAAAGACCGATGTGGGCGTCGGCCTTCGAGTGGCCCCTGCACACCAGAAGCTGCCGGGGGTTTTGAAGCAACAAGAGGCCAAGTCATTACTTGATTCATCGCTAGCAAATGTCTCTGATGCGACGAACCACACTCGCAGAGCCGTCGCACTTCGTGACTGGGCGATGCTCGAGTTGCTTTATGCGAGTGGCGTTCGGATATCTGAATTAGTCGGGCTTGATACCGGCAGCGTTGATTTCCATTCTCGTACGTTGCGGGTCTTGGGTAAGGGCAACAAGCAGCGAACTGTGCCGTTTGGCAAGCCGGCCGAGATGGCCTTAAAGACCTATTTGGACGAGGCCAGACCCGCACTACAGAACCAAAGTTCTAAGAAGGCGATGTTCTTAGGTGCTAGGGGTGCCCGAATAGACGTTAGAACTGCGAGGCGCTGTGTAACCCAAGCGCTCACGCGTTTTGGCCCAACTGATGTAAGTGGCCCACATGGGCTAAGGCACTCGGCTGCAACGCACATGCTCGAAGGCGGGGCAGACCTAAGAGCGGTTCAAGAACTTCTTGGTCACTCGTCTTTGGACACAACTCAGCGCTACACCCACGTCACTATCGAAAGATTGCGCGAGGTATTTACTCAAGCTCACCCTCGCGCGTAGCTTGCCGTGTTATGCGCGCCATCAGGCCACCCATGAACAGGCCTCAACACCGGGTAGCGATATTTGCCGAGCACCATTAACGGGTGTAGGTAACCGTCATCGGTCTTAACGCCAAAGTGCAAGCAGGTTTTTAAGCACGAGGGGTGACCGGCCGCTAGATACCCAATTTTCTGGCCACTTGCCACCAATTGACCAACCCCAACACTTGCTATTACCGGCTCGTAAGTGCTGCGAACGAATCCATGTTTGATTGAAATAACCGGGCGACGTGCGAGATCAGCGGCATAAATCACCACGCCGTCGGCGATCGCCTTCACCTCTTGGCCAACAGCTGCGCTTAGGTCAACACCGCGGTGCCCGACACCCCAACGCGACGCTGGTGGCGCAAAGCCTGTCTCGACCACGACGGGCTGTACGGGTGGCACTACTGAATACGCATTCGCTTGGTCGCTTGCGAACACCCAGCTCGCGACCACGCAACCGCCACCGGCCACCGCAATCGACATCACCGCCGAAACCTTGATCAATCTCGCAAAGAGGCGCCGCATCGCAAACCCAGAATGGCCGCACGCCCGAAGGCCCTAGGCCTCAGGCTGCGAACATGTGTGCAAACAACCACTGGTGAGACGGCGCAAATGAGCCTCTTGTAGCATTCACCCGCACCGCTTAGGCAAAAAGATTCTTCTAAGCAGTGACATCGCACGCTCGTCATCAGAGCCTCTGACGGCGAACCACTCGGTCCCTTAAATGCGGGGTAGCGGGTCGCCGACGAGCGTCAGGGCAGCAGAGAAATCTGTTGCGAATAACCGAGAGCACCGCTAGCCGGTGCAGAAAGGACGCGCGTCCTTGGCAGTAGTGACGATGCGTCAGCTCTTAGAGAGCGGCGTGCACTTCGGGCATCAGACCCGTCGTTGGAACCCGAAAATGAAGCGTTTCATCATGGCCGAGCGAAACGGCATCTACGTAGTCGACCTAAACCAAACACTTGGCTTCATTGACAAGGCTTATGAGTACATCAAAGAGACAGTGGCACGCGGTGGCACGGTTTTGTTTGTCGGCACGAAACGCCAGGCTCAAGAAATCATCGTCGAGCAGGCAACGCGTGTTGGCATGCCATACGTGACCGAACGATGGCTAGGCGGCATGTTGACGAACTTCAACACCGTGCATCAGCGCCTACAAAGGCTTAAGCAGCTCGAAGACATTCAGCAAGGTATCGGCGGATTGACTGACATGACCAAGAAAGAGTCCTTGCAGTTTGACCGAGAGCGCATCAAGCTCACTCGAGCCCTCGGCGGTGTGCGCAAGATGGCCAAAGTGCCAGACATCCTTTGGGTAGTTGATACCAATAAAGAGTCCCTCGCCGTGGCTGAAGCCCGAAAGTTAGACATCCCGGTAGTTGCGATTCTTGACACCAACTGCGACCCCGATGTCGTCGACTTCCCCGTCCCCGGCAATGACGACGCTATTCGTTCCATCGCACTTCTTACTCGCGTGGTGGCAGACGCAGTTGCAGAAGGTTTGCAGCTTCGCGCGAGCAGAAACCAGGCGGCTGAGGCAGCAAAAGCCGAGGTGCCCGCAGCGGCACTCGAGGCAGAAGAGTTAGCTCGAGCGATCGCTGATGAAACTTCGGTGGCAAAAGAAGAGGCGCCTGCAAATGCCTAGTGCGGGTGATGTCAAGAAGCTTCGCGATTTAACGGGTGCCGGAATGCTCGATTGCAAGAAGGCGTTGGACGAGGCCAGCGGTGATTTCGATCGCGCGGTAGAACTACTTCGCATTCAAGGCGCAAAAGGTGTCGGAAAGCGCGAGGGCCGAGTGGCTTCTAACGGCCTTGTCACCTACGTGCACGAGGGTCAAAGCGCGGTTCTGCTCGAATTAGCTTGCGAGACAGACTTCGTTGCAAAGACTGCTGACTTTCAAGCCTTAGCCGACAGGGTCGCTAAGTTGGCGTTATCGCAGAACATCACCGATGTCGATGCGCTGTATGCCGCTGACCTAGGTGGCACGCCCGTGCGCCAAGTTTTAGATGACGCCAACGCGACCATGGGCGAAAAAATTGAAGTCAGGCGCTTCGCTCTCTACCAAGGCGCAAATATCGAGCACTACTTACATAAGTCAGACCCAGCGCTACCTCCGACACTTGGCGTCATGGTGCAAACGAATACCCATGCCCCGCACATCGCAAAAGATGTAGCCCAGCAAGTAGCAGCGATGTCGCCGCTATATGTAAGTAGATCCGAAGTTCCTGCAGATGCAATCGAGCGCGAACGCCGCGTCGCTGAAGAGACTGCGCGCGAAGAGGGCAAGCCTGCGGCCGCGATGCAAAAGATCATTGATGGGCGAGTGGCCTCGTACTTAAAAGAAGTGGTTCTTGATGAACAACCTTGGGTTAAAGACCCCAAGCAGACAATTGGCTCGTTGCTAGAAACCAATGCGGTAAGCGTCGAAAGATTCGCGCGCTTTCGCGTGGGGCAGCCGTAACCACCCAGATGACAGCGGCAGCCCCCGTCCAGCCCATCATCGAGGGGACTGTCGACCTTTGGCCCATCGCGCCTGAAAGTGGTTGGTCGCGAGTGCTCTTGAAGCTTTCAGGGCAAGCCTTCGCTGGCGGTGACCCGATGGGTGTAGACCCTGATGTCGTTTCGAATCTGGCGCGCCAGATCTCAGAGGTCGTAAAGGGTGGCACGCAAGTCGCGATAGTGATTGGTGCCGGTAACTACTTTCGCGGCGCACAACTTTCAGAGCGCGGTATGGATCGCGCCCGCGCCGATTACATGGGCATGCTCGGCACGGTCATGAACTGTTTAGCCCTGCAAGATTTCTTAGAAAAACAAGGTGTCGAAACTCGCGTTCAAACCGCCATAACTATGGGTCAGGTTGCCGAGGCCTACATCCCTAGGCGGGCCGTGCGTCATATGGAAAAGGGTCGAGTTGTGATCTTTGGCGCAGGCTTAGGTTCACCCTTTTTGACTACGGACACCACCGCAGCACAGCGCGCGTTAGAAATCGGTGCCGAAATCGTGCTGATGGCTAAAGCGGTGGACGGGGTCTATGACTCTGACCCGAACAAGAACCCAAAAGCCGTTCGTTTCGACACTTTAAGTTACGACGAAGTTCTGGCTCGATCTTTGAAAGTGGCTGACTCGACAGCGATCAGCATGTGTCGAGATAACGCCATGCCACTGCTGGTATTTGATCTACTAAAAGAAGGCAATATCGCGCGAGCTGTTCGAGGCGAGCGGATCGGTACTTTGATCAGCATGGACGCCTCATGATCGACGATGTTCTTAAAGACGCTGAGGTAAAGATGTCAAAGGCCGTCGAGACTGCGAAAGAAGACTTCTCAACCGTGCGCACCGGCCGGGCTAACCCGTCGATGTTTAACAAAATCTTGGTTGATTACTACGGCACCCCGACACCAATCAACCAACTAGCTTCGATTCAAATACCCGAGGCGCGACTGGTAATCATCACCCCTTACGACAAGAGTGTGATGTCACCCATACAAAAGGCACTGCTTGAAAGTGACCTGGGCGTGAACCCAAATGATGACGGGGTCGTGATTCGTGTGCCGCTGCCTCAACTAACAGAAGAGCGCAGAAAGGAGTACATCAAGATCGTCAAAACCAAAGGCGAGGACGCCAAAGTTTCACTTCGAGGCGTGAGGCGTAACGCGAAAGAAGCGCTAGAGAAGCTGCAAAAAGATGGCTCGGTTGGCAAAGACGACGTTCACCGGGCTGAGAAGGCACTAGATGAGAGCACGCATAAATTCTCCGAGCAGATTGACAAGCTGATGGAGCACAAAGAGGCTGAACTACTCGAGGTCTAGTCGATGACCAAAACTCCGCCCCGTTCGGCTGGGCGTAACTTGCCGGTCGCGATTCTGGTCGCGCTGGTTCTTGCTGCTGCCGCGCTCTTAAGTCTCTTTTTTGTTAAGGCGCTATTCGTGGCCCTTGCTGTGGTGGCTCTGGGTTTTGGCGCCCTTGAGCTAATTCGTGGTTTACAGCCTGCAGGTGCAAGGGTCTCGAGGTCTGCAACCGTGATTGCAATCGCAGTCGTGATGGTTGCCGCTTATGTGTATGGCCCTCTCGGCCTTCTCGTTGCTTACGGTTTTGGGGTCTTGGTGGTAGCCACCCTCGCGTTGACGAGGGCAAGTGAAGGTTTCATAAGGCTCGCTGGGTTCTCGGTATTCGTGCTGACTTATTTGGCGTTCCTGCCTGCGTTTGCCATGTTGATGTTGCGCGAACAAGACGGCGCACAACTTGTTTTCGTTTTCTTAGCCCTTGTGGTCGCAAACGACGTGGGCGGTTATGCAGTTGGCGCTCTTGCAGGGCGTCATTCGATTAATCCGGTGTTATCGCCCAAGAAAACATGGGAGGGCCTTGCAGGCTCGTTGGTGTCTCAGATGATCGTCGGGGCGGTCACCTTTACTTGGGTGTTAGACCGTCCGTGGTGGCAGGGGGTCTTGGTCGGTGCAGTGTTGACCGCCAGCGCCACCCTTGGGGATTTCTTCGAGAGTGCGCTCAAGCGTGACATCGGCGTCAAAGACATGGGCTCGATATTGCCTGGGCATGGTGGCGCAATGGAAAGACTTGATTCGTTGATCCCGACGGCTTTTTTAGCTTGGATCCTTTTCTCAGTCACCGGTTAGTTTTGAAAGTACCGGCGCCCACGGTGCATCGCGCCCCGTCCGACTTTCGAACCAGTCGGCTGCTTGCACGGCGGTAATCGCGGCGTTGACACCAAGCCAGCGAAAAGGTTCGACCTCCCATTTGTGCAGGGGCTGGTTTACCCAGGGCATTGCGGTTAGCTCGGAGTTGTTCCCGACAACTAGGTCAGCGAAAGTGCGCCCCGCCAAGTTGCTCGTGCCAACGCCGTCACCGACGTAGCCGCCAACACTGCCGAGCCCAGTTTGTTGGTCATAACGCACAGCCGCAGACCAATCGCGTGGGATCCCGACCGGGCCGCCCCAGCGATACTCAACACGAGACTTCATCACATCTGGAAACCAGTGGCCCAACGTGGTAGCCAAAGAGCGATGCACTGTGAGGTCTTGGTCATGCTTGGCACTAATAGATGACCCGAAGTGATACGGCGCCCCACGCCCGCCGAATGCGATTCGGTCATCTGCGGTTCTTTGGCCATAGATAACCAAGTTGCCGTAGTCGGCGAATGTGGTTCTGTCGGTAAGCCCGATGTTTTGCCAAGACTCTTTACTGAGTGGCTCAGTGGCGATCATCAACGAGTAGACAGGCACAATTTCGCGCTTTGCTTTGGGCAGTAAAGACGAGTACGACTCAGTGGCTCGCAAAATAACCGGCGCGCGCACTGCCAAGCCGCCCACAACAGCAGTTGCCGTGCTGCCTTGTTTTGGCAGCAATTCATTGACTCTAGTTTTTTCAAATATGCGAACACCCATGTTCTCGACGATTCGAGCCAACCCTGCAACCAACTTTGCAGGTTGAATCACGGCACAACTGGGGTCAAAAGTCGCACCTAACCCACGGGTATGACAGACCTTCTGCAGTTCACCGCTTGAGAGCAGACGCATCGCGTCGTTGCCCCATTGGTGTTCGCTCTCTACATGCTCACGGGCGCGTTCAAGTTGTAATTGATCGTGGGCCACCAAGACGGTGCCGCCCTTTTGCCAATCAATATCGAGCTGGTGCTCTGTGGCAAACCGGCCCACCACGTCAACGGTCTCGCGCATCAGGCGCGCCATGGTCAGAGCAGACGATTCGCTTGATCGACTTGCCAGTTTTGACCAACTCGCAGGAAACAACGAAGAGCACCATCCGCCATTTCGACCACTGGCGCCAAACCCCACGAAGCCTGCTTCGAGAATCGCGATTTCTAACTTTGGGTCATGTTTCTTCAGGTAATAAGCAGACCAGAGCCCACTAAACCCGCCGCCCACTATGGCTACGTCAACAGCTAAGTCCGTAAGTAGTGGTGGGCGATCGGGTTTTGTCAGATCTACATCTGCCCACCAAAGTGGCGACTGGCGTGCGCTACTTACCGATTCGACTAGGGGGGTCGAATTCGCCATTACGCGCCTTTGTTCTTTAGATGCTCGATGCTGGCAGGAAGGGGCATCGACTTCTGGTTGGCCCACTCATCTGCAATTGGTTCGCCAAAAGAAAGGTGGACGGGTAGCACCCCGCCCCAGATTGGGAGTTCATGGTCTTCATCTGGTTCATCAGGCGGCCCCGTTCTTACTTTCATTGACATCTCATCCAGTCGAATCTCAATAAACATGGTCGCCGCTAATTCTTTGGCAGTAGAAGGCCTCACCTCGTGACTGCGCGTCGGTATCAGCCCATCTATCACTGCATCGATGGCATGTGCGACGTCTTCACCAGCGAGCTCATGACCCTTACCCAGAATCATCACTGAGCGGTAGTTCATGCTCGACTCATAACCGCTGCGTGCAACAACGATTGCATCAAGCGCTGTGACCGTCACACAGCA
>VGAH01000046.1 GCA_016870945.1 Actinomycetota bacterium
AGAAACTTGACTTCGCTGCAATTGGCTGAACTTGCGGCCGCTGCGGCAGATGACAAGAGTGCTAATGACATCGTATTGATAGACGTGCAATCGAGGCTAAGCCTTACGGATTATTTCGTTGTTGCGACAGCCACTAACCCAAGGCAAGTGCGCGCCATCACCGATGCGATCGAAGAGAGATTGGCAGCAGCTGGGGCCAAAGTGACCAGACGCGAGGGAACCGATGAAGGTAAATGGGTTCTCTTGGATTTCACCGATGTCGTCGTGCATGTTCAAGATGTCGAAGCTCGTGACTATTACGACTTGCCAAGACTTTGGCGTGACTGTCCGATTCAACGTTTCGCGAGAGTCGCATGAAGGTGGCGGCATGAAGGTGGCGGCATGAAGGTCACGACATGAAAGGGCGCAGGTTGGTGTTGTGGCGCCACGGCCGCACCGAGTGGAACGCGACCAAACGTTTTCAAGGGCAATCAGACACCCCGTTGGACGAGGTCGGTCACGCCCAGGCTGAGCGCGCCGCGAAACTCTTAAGCGAACTTGAGCCGTCAAAGTTGGCCGCCTCTGACTTACAACGCGCTCATGACACCGCGCGCTATCTATCGGCGATTACCGGTTTGCCGATTCAGACTCACCAAGGTTTGCGAGAAACCGGGGCAGGTGCTTGGGAAGGCCTCTATCAACACGAGTTGGTCTCGAAGCACGCAGACCAACTTCGCGCCTGGGTTCTAGGTGAAGATGTCGTACCGGGCGAAACGGGCGAAAAGCGAACGGTGGTAGCTGCTCGTATGCGCGCTGCAATCGATGAACTCCTGGCCGATGTTCCAGAAGACGGCGTACTCGTGGTTACAACTCATGGTGGCGCTGCTCGCGCGGTAACTGGCACGTTGCTAGAGCTGCCGGTGAAGTATTGGGCAGCCTTTGGTGGGTTAGCGAACGCCGCGTGGACTGTTCTCTCTGAGCCCCACCCGCGATTTGCCCCCCCAGGTGCCTGGGATGCAAACACCTTCTCTCAAAACGTTGACGATTCTGGCGAGCCCAAGACCTCGTCCAATGAAATCTCGAGTAATCGGCCAAAGAGTGGCCCCTGGCGGCTGATTGAATACAACGCTGGCTCGTTGCCCGAGCCGGTGATTGGTGATGATCGTTGATTTATCATTGGGCAATTCGTAAGTAGCGAGATTGTTTGCGATGTGGCCGAGGTGGCCACATTGTCGATGGGGCTATAGCTCAGCTGGTAGAGCACTTGCCTGGCAGGCAAGGGGTCAGGGGTTCAAGTCCCCTTAGCTCCACTGAAATGAACGCAGCCGTCATTCGTCGAATCGCGGTTGTGGGGCCTGAGTGCAGTGGCAAGACCACAGCTGTTGGCGCGATTGCCAAGTGGCTTAGCGAGGCTGGGCACGCAGTCGCAGTGGTGCCCGAGGCTGGTCGTATCTATGCCGAGGCGCTACCACTCGATCACGTGTGGACTATGGATGACGAAGTGGCGGTCGCGAGATTGCATGCTCGGCTTACTGCTGAAGCGACGGCTGAAATCGAGGGTGGTTCAGGTTTTGTGGTTAGCGATGGCTCGGGGCTCACACCGCGAGTTTGGGCGCTTCGCGGTTTTGGCGAAGAATCCTCGGCGCTAGTTGAGTTAGATGACACGGGGGCAGCCGATTTCATTTTCTTGGCAAAGCCGGATCTGCCGTGGCACCCTGACCCGATACGAACGTCAGCAGAGAATCGTCCGATCGAGTATGCGATTTATATGGACCTGTTGAGCAAGGGGTCATATAACTTCACCACGCTCGAAGGCCACGGCCCCTCGCGCCTCACCCCCGCCTATGAGGCCCTTAAGAAACTCATTGATGGTGCGGGCAAGTGTGAGAGCGAAGGCTCGGTGACTTCAAGTGGTTGAGGCGAAAGAGGCGGAGCAATTTGACTTCAAGGTGATGCAAGAAAAGTGGTTGCCTGTTTGGGAAGAGATTGCACCCTTTACCGCACGCGACGACCCGAATGACACTAGGCCCCGCTCGTACGTGCTTGACATGTTTTCGTACCCGTCTGGTGATTTACACATGGGCCACGCCGAAGCATTCGCACTAGGTGACGTCGTGGCGCGCTATCGATTTCAACAGGGTCACAACGTGCTGCACCCGATCGCGTGGGATTCTTTTGGGCTACCTGCCGAGAACGCAGCGATTGCCCGAGATGAAAACCCTGCAACCTGGACTTACCAAAACATCGACACCCAGGCCGAATCATTCAAGCGCTACGCCATTTCGTTTGACTGGACAAGGCGCTTTAACACATCTGACCCCGAGTACTACCGCTGGACTCAAGCTCTTTTCTTACAGTTTTACGAACGCGGCCTCGCCTACCGAAAGGCGAGCAGCGTCAACTGGTGCCCGTCTTGTCAAACCGTGCTCGCGAATGAACAAGTAGTTGCTGGCGAGTGCGAACGGTGTGGTGCGACAGTCACCAAGCGCGAGCTAACCCAGTGGTATTTCAAGATCACCGACTACGCACAACGCTTACTCGACGACATGGCCGAGCTACAGGGGCGTTGGCCAGAGCGGGTATTGACTATGCAGCGAAACTGGATCGGTCGAAGCGAAGGTGCATTCGTTGATTTCGCCATCGAAGGGCGAGCCGAACCGGTGCGGGTATTTACTACCCGTCCAGACACTCTTTACGGCGCCACATTCTTCGTAATCGCCGCTGACTCACCGTTAGCTCGCGAACTCGTCTCCCCCGACCAACTGTCGGCATTCGAGAAATATTTGGACGAGGTGCGCCGCGCCACCGATATCGAGCGTCTTTCGGCCGATCGACCAAAGACTGGTGTGCCACTTGGGCGCTTTGCGGTTAACCCATTAACCGGTGAGCAAATTCCGATCTGGGCAGCTGATTACGTACTTGCCGACTATGGAACTGGTGCCATCATGGCGGTGCCGGCGCACGACCAGCGCGATCTCGATTTTGCAAAAGCATTCAACTTGCCCGTTCGAAAAGTTGTCGAGACAGGCGAAGATGACCCAGCAATAACTTTCGTTGCGACAACTGGTGACGGTGTGCTCGTGAACTCAGATGCACTTAATGGGCTTAGCAAAGACCAAGCCATAACAAAAGCAATTGAGCTACTCGAAGCCGCCGGCAGAGGGGAGAAGACGATCAACTATCGCCTTAGAGACTGGCTGCTTTCAAGACAGCGTTATTGGGGCGCCCCGATTCCGATAATTCATTGCGCGGTCTGTGGTGAGGTGCCCGTACCTGAGGTCGACTTGCCAGTGCGCCTACCAGAGCTAAAAGGTGATCAACTAAAACCTAAGGGCATTTCGCCGTTGGCGGGTGCAACTGAGTGGGTCAACGTCAAGTGCCCCAAATGTGGTGCAGCGGCAAAGCGTGACACCGACACCATGGACACGTTCGTTGACAGCTCTTGGTACTACTTCAGATATTGCTCACCGCATGATGCAAGCCAAGCCTTTGACCCAGCACAGGTGCGCCGCTGGATGCCGGTCGCGCAATACGTTGGCGGTGTTGAGCACGCAATCTTGCATTTGCTCTACAGTCGATTCTTTACCAAAGTCTTGTTTGACATAGGCTTACTTGAATTCAATGAGCCCTTCACGGCGCTAATGAACCAAGGGCAAGTGATCTTAAATGGTGCGGCGATGTCAAAATCGAAAGGCAACATGGTCGATCTCGGTCAGCAGATCGATGAATTCGGTGTAGATGCCGTGCGCCTGACTATGGTCTTTGCCGGGCCAGCCGAAGACGACATTGACTGGGCCGACGTCTCACCTGCAGGTTCAAAGAAGTTTCTCGCGCGCGTATGGCGTTTGGCGTTGGATGTGCAAAACGCCGGCACACACGCAGCAGCTCAAACTGGTGCGGACGGCGACGCCGCAGCTCTCGAGTTGCGCAAAGCAACCCATCGCACCATTCACGACGCCACCAGCGCGCTGGATTCATTTCGCTTTAACGTCATGATCGCGCGCCTGATGGAGCTAACCAACGCGACCCGTAAGGCAATTGATGGCCCACTCGGCTCAAGTCACCCAGCTGTTCGCGAGGCCGTAGAGAACCTGGCGATCATGCTTTCGCTAGTTGCGCCTTACACAGCAGAAGACATGTGGGCGCGCTTGGGTCACCAGCCCACCGTCGCCCTTGCCGGCTGGCCAGTGGCTGATGCCACGTTGATTGCCGAAGATTCGGTTACGTGTGTTGTGCAAATCGCCGGCAAAGTGCGCGCTCGTCTAGAAGTCCCGCTCGAGATCACCCAAGATGCTCTCGAAAAGCTCGCATTGGCTGACCCCGCAGTGCAGGCGGCCTTGGGTGGTAAGCCCCCGTCTCGAGCGGTGATAAAGCCCCCGAAGCTCGTGAACCTCGTCCCCTAACCCCACCCCGGCGGTCGATTTAGACAACATCGGCTTGACGTAATTCCCCCGGCCCTCTAAATTAGGCAACACCCGTGTTACCTAATTGAAAGGGCAGAACTTTGCAAAGAACGGCTCTAAAGGCTTTGGCGGCCGCCCTGCTTGCCACGAGCCTCGCAGGCTGCGCGGGCACCAGCACCAGCGACACCGCCGCGCAAGATTCCGACGGCGCGCTCACCATGTATTCAGGCCGCAACGAAGAATTTGTCGGGCCACTTCTTGAGGAGTTCCAAACCCAAACCGGCATAAACGTCGATGTTCGCTACGGCGACTCTGCCGATCTGGCCGCTCAGCTTCTTGAGGAGGGCGATCGAACCCCGTCCGACCTGTTTTGGGCACAAGATGCCGGCGCACTCAGCTCGGTAGCACTCGGTGGGCTGGCGACCTCGCTCCCGACCGATGTGGTTTCGGTGGTTCCAGCAGAGTTTCGCGGCCCTTCAGAGCAGTGGGTTGGCGTGAGTGGGCGCATGCGTAACTTCGTTTACAACAAAGACAAAGTCTCAACTGGCGAATTGCCGAAGTCGGTTACCGAGCTAGCTGATCCAAAATGGAATGGACGGGTAGGCATCGCCCCGACCAATGCCTCGTTTCAAGCCTTCGTAACAGCGCTTCGACTTTCTGCCGGCGAAGAGGCAGCCGAGAAGTGGCTACGAGACTTAAAAGCCAACGGAGCAAAGCTCTACGAAAAAAACTCGCAGGTAGTGCAAGCCGTTAACGACGGCGAGATTGATCTTGGCCTAGTCAATCACTACTACGTATATGCGCTCAAAGATGAATTGGGCGAGACCAAAGCAGAGAACGGCTTCTTTGCTCCAAACGACCCAGGGTCTCTGGTCAACATTGCCGGGGTTTTGATAACGCCGAAGGGCAGTAAAGATCCAGATGCGAGGGTGTTACTTGAGTGGCTTTTATCTGCGAGCACTCAGCAAAAAATCGTTGACCAATTAAGGGAGTACCCAGTGGTTGCATCGGTTAGCGCACCTTCAGGTCTACCGGTGTTGTCAGAGATTCCAGGCCCGGGTGTGGCCTTAAATGACTTAGCTGACCTGCCTGCGACCTTGCAGCTCTTGGCAAAGGTCGGGCTCGTCTGATCCCTAAGAGGTTGGCCGCAGCCGTCTTAGCGGTCTCGGCATTAGTGGCCATACCTATTGGTTACTTGATTGTTCGAGTCATCCAAGGCGGTTGGTCGAAAATTGCAGAGATCATTTCACGCCCCAGAACTTGGGAGCTCGCCGCAAATTCGCTCGTGCTCTCAGGCCTAGTTGGAATCACAGTTTTAGTAATTGGCGTGGTAACCGGGTGGCTGATAACTCGCACTGATTTGCCTAACCCGCGTGTTTGGTTAGTGCTTTCGACTTTGCCGCTGGCGGTGCCGTCGTACGTAATTGCCTACACGTGGCTTGCGGTGACGCCGAGGTTTACCGGTTTTTGGGCAGCCTGGTTGGTTTTGAGTGTTTCAACATTGCCCTACGTTGTACTTGCGAGCACGGCGGTGTTGCGCACGCTAGATGCAGCCCAGATTGACGTCGCGCGAGTAATGGGTGAAAACACCTGGGGCATCTTTCGAAAAGTTGAGTGGCCCCATATGCGAGGCGCAGCAGTAGCGGGCATGTTGCTCGCAGTCTTATATGCCCTTTCGGATTTCGGTGCCGTTGCGATGCTTCGAGTCGACACCTTGACTCGTGCGGTCTACACCGCTTACCGCGCCTCTTTTGATCGCTACAGCGCCGCGGTTTTGGCCTTGATTTTGGTTGCAATCGGATTGATGGTTGTTGCTCTTGAAGCTCGTACGCGCGGATCAGTGATTCGAGCTCGAGTCGGACGGGGTGTTCGGCGCGAGAGCGAAAAGATCGCACTCGGGCGCTGGCGACAGCCCGCATTGGTGTTGTTGAGTTTGCCGGTAATCGTCGGCTTAGTCGTGCCTGCGTTGGTGATTGGCGTTCGAGTCGTGCTTGCCAGCGCACAAGGTATTGATTACTTGCGCTTGCTGCAGGCGGCGTTGACCAGCGTCGGCCTCGGTGTCGCTGGTGCGATTTTGGCGCTGATGTTTTCTCTGCCAGTTGGCGTGGCTGTCGCTCGCTACCGAAGTCGAGTCGGTCGAGTCGGTGAAGTCATTGCGCTGGTCACCCAAGGTGTGCCAGGGGTGGTAGTCGGGCTATCGCTGGTAGTTGTGGGCTTAACTTTTGCTTGGCCGCTTTATCAAACCGTTTTCATGTTGATCTTTGGTTACGCAATCGTGTTTATGGCGCGCTCGGTCGGGGTGGTGCGCAGTTCGTTAGAGCGTGTACCCCCCGTCCTAGAGGACACGGCGCGCACGCTTGGCTCTGGGCCGGCTGCTGTCTTTCGCAGGGTGACGTTGCCACTGGCTGGCCCGGGTGTAGCAGTTGGCTTCTTGTTGGTGCTGCTTGCAATCATGAAAGAATTACCCGTGACTTTGTTCTTACGCCCAACTGAGATGCGAACGCTTGCTACCGAACTCTGGACGAAAACCGAAATCGTTAGCTATAGCGAGGCTGCCCCGTACGCGTTAGCACTCGTGCTGCTGGCTGCCGTGCCTACGTATTTGCTAAGCCGCCCACGCAAAGTCAGTGAACCGGTGGTCGCATGAGCCCGCGGGTTGGCCTTGAGGTTTGTGACATCCGCGCGGGTTATTCAGGTCAGCGCCAAGTCTTGGACGGGGTCAGCCTCAGTGTTGCTCGAGGCGAGGTCGGTGTTGTGCTCGGGCCGTCC
>VGAH01000047.1 GCA_016870945.1 Actinomycetota bacterium
GACCCTGCCGGTAGTAAAGATGGGGCGTATTGCCGGCCAGTACTTCAAACCAAGAAGTGCTGAGACTGAGGTAATCGACGGTCAAGAACTACTTACCTACCGCGGTGATGCAATCAACGGCATTGAACGCACGCGGGCCGCTAGAACCCCAGACCCGCGACGCATGCTCGAGGCATATCGCGCCTCAAGTGCGACACTGAATCTGATTCGTTCGTTTACTCAAGATGGCAGTTCTGACCTTCGAATGGTGCATTCGTGGAATCGCGATTTCGTGGCAAGTAGTGCTGCCGGTGCCAAATATGACCAGCTGGCCGCGGACATTGATCGCGCTTTGGCCTTCATCAACGCGTGTGGTGCTGACCCGGCTGAGTTACGAAGCGTCGAGTTCTTCACGGCACACGAAGCCCTGTTGCTTGATTATGAGTCGGCCCTGACCCGAGTTGATTGGCGTACGGGTAAGTCCTATGACTTGTCAGCTCATTTCTTATGGGTCGGTGAGAGAACTCGTGACTTAGAAGGTGCGCACCTGCAATTTGCTCGAAGCATTAGAAACCCAATTGGGGTGAAAGTGGGCCCTCGAGCAAACCCTGACGACGTTGTCTCGCTCGTGCAATTCCTCGACCCAGAGCGCCAGCCCGGGCGATTAACTTTGATTACGCGCATGGGGGCAGGTGCCGTGCGTGATTTGCTACCGCCATTAGTCGAGAAAGTCGAAGCGAGTGGTCACCCGGTGGTCTGGGTTTGTGACCCCATGCACGGAAACACTCGTGAGGCCAGTACCGGGCATAAGACGCGGCATTTTTCAGACATTTTGGACGAGGTCGCAGGCTTCTTTGCCGTGCATCGCGAATTAGGCACGCACCCCGGTGGTTTACACATCGAACTAACAGGTGATCACGTGACAGAGTGCGTTGGCGGAACAGGCGGGGTGGCCGAGAGTGAACTCGATTCAAAATATGAAACTGCTTGTGACCCGAGACTTAATCGGGTGCAAGCACTCGAACTCGCGTTCATGATTGCCGAGACATTGAAGTGATCTATTCAGATGTCTGTAAGACCCCATGGGGCGATATCGCCGTGCTTTGGACGGGTAGTGCTGCGGCCCCGGTCGTGACCGCAGCTGGGTTTACATCGGTGGGCTCGCTTTACCGTCGCTGGTTGGCCACCGCTAAGCGAGATCCCAAATTTGCCCAGATGCTTGCCAGCGCATCTAGGCCTGTTAAGAAGTCATCGCCGAAAATTCGCTCGGCTATTGATCAATGGGTGAAAGGCAAGTACCAGGCCCTGCGTGCAATCAAGGTCAAACAACCTGGGCCTGAATTTCGACAAGAAGTTTGGACGACTCTTCGAAAGATAAAACCTGGTGATTCGCACTCGTATCAAGAGGTCGCGCGCCTTGCTGGGCGCCCCAAGGCCGTTCGAGCGGCGGCAAGTGCTTGTTCAAACAATCTGGTAGCACCGTTCGTGCCTTGTCACCGTGTTACTCGCTCAGGTGGGGACATCGGCAAATATGCCTACGGCTTGAAGATGAAGAAAGAGCTCCTTGCACACGAGGGTGCCCCTGTCGCTTGATTTAGCGGTACTTGAACCCTTTGCCTACATCGGTGTTCTCGTCTTCGTGTTAGTTGTGACGTTGCCGCTGCAGCTTGTTCTTAAGGCACGTGTTTATAGCAAGCCCCTGAGGTTGGTCATAAGTCTGATACCCATGTTGGTCTTGTTCTTAATCTGGGACTTCTACGCAATCGATCGCGGTCATTGGTTCTTTGACGAAGACCGCGTCACGGGCTTGACCATTGGCATTTTGCCTATTGAGGAATTGCTGTTTTTCATCACGGTGCCTATTGCTTCGTTATTGACCTTCGAAGCGGTGCGCTCGATTAAGGGCTGGTCTGCCGGTGATGAAGGTAAAGCGAAGTCGTGACTTACACCCAGATTGGCCTTATGGCTGTAATAGTCGCGGTATTGGTGGACTTGTTCGTCTTAAGAACAGCACTGGTTAAGCGCAAACTTTTTTGGATGTCATACGCGATCATCGTCTTCTTTCAATTCATAACCAACGGCGTGCTAACTGGCTCTATGATCGTGCGATACAGCGGTGACGCGATCATCGGTGGCGATTACCCTGAAACAACCCCGCCTCTAATTGGTGATGGGCGCCTATTTTTTGCACCGATTGAAGACCTGCTCTTTGGGTTCCCGATGATCTTGTTGGTTCTCTCGGTCTGGGTTTGGCTCGGCCGCCGAGGCCTTGACCGCTTGCCCTATTCGGGCCCACCGCCTAAGTGGTGGCCCAAAGGTGGTTGGTTCGGCACCACCAAATAACTTCTTTGCGCAGACAATTGTTTGCGCGCTAAGCCGCCTGGTGCAGCCCTTGTACGTGGCCCGGGCCGAACTTGCGACGGGCTTTCACGGCGCGAAACCACGCGGGCCCTGCTACTGCGACTCGACGAGGAAGCCCCACCCGCGCTCGCCTGGTAAAGACTTGGTAATCAATTTCTTCTACTGCACCGACGATGCCGCAGTAAAGCTCACGGGCTGCTTCGATGCACGGCCTACTGGACGGGTGCAGCATCGCGATACCGGCCTTGCTGCGCTCTTCTAGATTGCGTACGCGCGCCACTTGATATTCCAGGGCAGCTCGAATTTGTGGGGTAAGCACGCGCTTTTCGAGATCACCACGAGTCACACCAAATTGCGCGAATTCATTCATGGGCAGGTACACCCGTCCTCGATCGAGGTCTTCGCCCACGTCGCGAATGAAATTTGCTAATTGAAAAGAAACGCCTAAGTCTTTGGCGTATTCGTAGGCAAGTTCTTCGCTGGGCTCAAGAATCGGCACCATTTGCAAGCCAATAACTGCGGCTGAGCCATAAACATATTCGTAGAGATCGTCATAGGTTTCGTATTCGGTGACAGTTAGATCCATGGCCATCGAGTGCAAGAAGGCCCTGAAGTGCTCTAGGGGGATTTGCCAACGCTGAACAGTGTCAACCACTGCTCTACAAACGAGATCATCAGAGCCGCCACGCTCGACATCGACTAGAAACTTCTCACCCCATTCACCAAGCCAGGCAGCTTTCTCTTGTTCGGTGAGCGTGCTCGCTAGGTCGTCGACTATTTCGTCGGCATATCGCGCGAAACCATAGAGCGCATGAACGTAGGGGCGCTTGCCCGCTGGCAATAACAAAGTTGCCAGGTAGTAGGTCTTGCCATAAGCGGCGTTTAGTTCGCGGCAACGAAGATACGACTCGCGAGTCTGTGGGTCGGTTATGCCCGCCTGATCAAGTTCGTCGTGTGCACTCATCTATCGCAGGGCGCGAGAGCGATAACTTCTGTCTTTACCGGTGATGCGTTCTGCAGCCAGTCGCCCGGAGATCAAAACCATCGGCACACCCACACCGGGTTGTGTGCCCGAGCCAGCGAAAACGACGTTTTCACCCCATCTATTAGACGGCCTGAAAGGCCCCGTCTGAAAGAAAGTATGTGCAGCTGCGAAAGGTGCGCCTCGTTCCATACCTCTGGCTTGCCAATCAGCAGGCGTGGTTAAGTTTTCGACTTCGATCGACTCGCCGAAATCTCGGTAGCCCCGCTCTTCTAAAACACGTACCATCTCGTCACGGTATCTAGGGCCCTGCGTAGCCCAGTCAATGTTTGCGTCGAGGTTTGGCGTTGGGAACAACACGTAATAGATCTGCTTGCCATCGGGAGCCAAAGTTGGGTCAGAGTGTGTCGGGTTGGTGACTAACAAACTCGGGTCAGTCATCAGCTGCTTCTTCTCAATCAAGTCATCGAACACACCGCGCCAAGAGCGCCCGAAGTGAATGTTGTGGTGCGCGATCTTGGAATAACTCTTCTTAGAGCCAGCAAGCAGCACCGTACACGACGGCGAATACGACAATCTTGAAACCTGCCAAGGGTTGACCCCAAGTAAGTCGCGGTAGGCCACAGGTAAGTCTGGGTTTAGCACCACGACGTCGGCCGGGATCCGGTCGCCGTCACTTGTTATTACCGCTGTGGCTCGATCACCCGAGACTTCGATCTTGGTCGCGGTGGTGTTGTAACGAAAAACAGCCCCGTGCTTTTCGGCAGCGCCAGCGAGCGCACGCGGCACGGCGTGCATACCCCCCTTGGGGAAGAACACACCAGCCACTGAATCCATGTAGGCGATGACTGCATAAATCGCAAGGGCTTGATACGGCGAAAGACCCGCATACATTGCTTGAAAAGAAAAGATTCGCTCGGTTCGAAAGTCCTTTAAGAACTCACGAACTTTCGGCGCCAACCTTCGAAACCCACCGATTGCTACGAGCTTGGCGAGATTAGGGGTAAGCAAATCAAATGGCGTATTGATGTTCTTGTCGATGAAATCTGTCATCTCTAAGCGGTAAAGCTCAGAGACGAAATCGACGTATCGCAAGTAACCGGCCGCCTCGCTCGGGCCTATCACCTGCGCGATCTCTTCAGCCATCTCAGCCGGGTTAGCGTGCACATCGAGCTGACTGCCGTCGTGATAAAAGGCGCGATAAAGAGGTTGGACGGGGGTTAGTTCTAGCCAGTCATTTAGTTCTTCACCAACGCAATCGAGTGCGTCTGCAATCAAGTCCGGCATAGTCAAGACCGATGGGCCTGTGTCGAATTGGTAACCATCTTTGACTAAAAGCCCGTTGCGACCGCCGGGCACGCCTTCTCTTTCGATTACCGTGACATTTCGGCCAGCACCAGTAAGCCGCAAAGCGGCAGAAAGACCAGCGAGCCCGGCGCCAACGATTACTACGTTCTCGGTGGGCCCACTGACGTCACCGCCTGAAAAAGCGGGAAGGCTCGAAAGAATCTTGGTGGCAGACGTCACCGTTATTCGACCCTTGCGGTTGCTGCTCGAGCGAGATCAGTCAATATCAATGTCGCCTGCTGGTTCAAATTCGCGCTCTCCAAGTTAGTGATGGCCTGCTGGGTCGAAGTCTCAATCATGTTCTCAACATCGGCAAGTGCGCCGGTTTCTACCAAAATCTCACGTAATTCAGCCACGCCGTCTTGACTGAGATTCTCATCACCTAAGAGGGTTTCTAGTGCCTTTAGTTGGGTCGGGTGCGCTCTAGATACGGCCAGCTCAATTAACACAGTGCGTTTGCCCTCTCGCAAATCGTCCCCGGCCGGCTTGCCCGTGATTTTTGGGTTGCCAAATACACCCAAGACATCGTCTCGCAACTGGAATGCCTCACCAAGTGGTAGGCCGTAGTCAGACAGTGCTTCAATGGTGTGATCATCAGCACCGGCTAAGCGCGCACCCATTTGTAGGGGCCGCTCGATCGTGTACTTGGCTGACTTGTATTTGATGACGTGTTTAGCCTTCTCGACCGAACCGTCGCGATTGGCCTGTATCAGTAGATCAAGGTATTGACCGGCCATCAATTCGGTTCGCATCAGATCTAGCACCTTCTTGCCGCGCTTGATTGCCTCATCGCTTAGGCCAGAGGTTAGAAGCATTTCGTCCGTCCAACTCAAGAGCAGGTCACCAATAAGAATCGCGGCCCCGACGCCGAATCGATTTGCCGGGCCTAGCCACGAGTTTTCTTCGTGCAAGTTTGCGAATTTGCGGTGCGCGGCAGGTCGCCCACGGCGAGTAGCCGAGTCGTCCATCACGTCGTCATGAACTAGGGCGCACCCCTGCAACATTTCTAGTGAAGAGGCAGCACGAATGATCTCTGGGTTATCGGGCCCACCCGCTGCTCGCCAGCCCCAGTAGCAGAAGGCTGGCCTTAAGCGCTTGCCGCCAGATAGCAGTTCGGTAATTGACTCAAGCAGTGGCTCGGTATCGGGGCTTACATATAGAAGCAAGTTCGACTGCCGATTCAAGAAGTCATCAATGCAGTGCTGAACTCGAGTGCGCAGATCATTGGCGTCTAAAGGCGACGCTATGGGTATCGCCGCGGTGGGCAGATGTTCAAAGTGCACGCCTGCCGTCATTGGCTAAAGCCTACGCGCGCAATACACGTTCTTTATCTCGCATCGTTAATCTGCGTCAATGCCTAGAAAGATCGCAGTCTCTTTTGAGTTCTTTCCGCCCAAGTCGGACGAGGGTGAGAACACGCTATGGAACGCGATTCGAGCACTCGAGGGCTTGGCACCGCAGTTCGTCTCGGTCACATACGGCGCGGGGGGCTCAGCACGCGATCGAACTGTTCGGTTGACTGAACGAATTGCGACCGAGACGACGCTAAAGCCGATGGGGCACTTGACTTGTGTTGGTTCGAGTGTCGATGAATTGCGTTCGGTAATTGGTGACTACGCAGCTGCAGGGGTGAAAAAGATCCTGGCGCTGCGTGGTGACCCACCCACGGAGCTTGACCAGTCGAGTTCAGGCAATCGTCAATGGCGCCCGCACCCCGATGGCTTAACGCACGCGGTTGAACTCGTTGACTTGGTTCGGAGCCTGGGCGATTTTGAGGTTGGCGTGGCGGCATTTCCCGAGGGCCACCCAGAGTCTCGTGACTTTGAGCAAGACATCAATGTCTTACTCGACAAGCAGCTTGCCGGTGCAAGTTTTGCAATCACTCAGATTTTCTTTCACGTTAGTGACTATGTGCGAATGGTTGACCTCGCAAGCAAAGCCGGGGTAACGATGCCGATCATTCCCGGGGTCATGCCCATTACAAACGTAAGTCAGATCAAAAGATTCGCTGAGCTTTCTGGTGCAGACTTTCCGGCTGATTTGGCAACTCGCTTTGAAGCGATCGCGAGCGACGATATGGCAGTGCAGCGCTTAGGTGTTGAGGTAGCAACGGAGTTTTGCGATGAATTGTTGGCGGTCGGGGCACCTGCTTTGCATTTTTACACCTTGAATAGATCGACTTCTGCTCGA
>VGAH01000048.1 GCA_016870945.1 Actinomycetota bacterium
AGCGCCCGGATGTCTTGGTCGTTTATGGAGACGTCAATTCCACACTGGCTGGGGCACTTGTGGCTGCGAAATTGCACATACCGGTGGCACATGTCGAAGCGGGTCTACGCAGCGGGGATATGGCGATGCCCGAAGAGATCAATAGGCGGCTAACCGATCAGATTTCTGACCTGCTCTTCGCAACCAGCGCAGATGCGGTCGAAAACTTGCACGTAGAGGGTCTGTCAAAACGTGAGATACACATGGTTGGCAACACCATGATCGACACCTTGCTAAAGGTCAAGCCCCGGCTTAACGCGGATTCAGTTTTGGCGCGGTTGAACTTGGGCACCCCTTACCTAGTGGCAACGCTGCACAGGCCTAGCAATGTCGATGATGAGGTTTCAGCTTCGAAAGCGGTGGCAATACTGAAAGCAGCAGCCGAACAGCTACCGGTAGTTCTGCCGCTGCACCCGCGGGGTAGATCCGCTCTGAAAAAGGCAGGCCTCGAAAAGGTAAGTAACCTCACCGTCATCGAGCCCCTGGGTTACCTAGATTTCATCTCGTTAGTCAGTGGCGCTAAAGCCGTGATCACCGACTCTGGTGGAATACAAGAAGAGACGACAGTTTTAGGCGTTGCGTGCTTGACGTTACGAGCCACGACCGAGAGACCCGTGACCATCTCACACGGAACCAACCGCCTAGTTAACGACTCTAATTTCGAAAAGAATCTGGCCGAAGTGCTTGTCGGTGGCGCTTCGAGCAATGCGATACCAGACCTTTGGGACGGTCAGTCGGGCCCGCGAATTGCCAATGTCTTACGAGACTGGTTGTTAAAGGGTTAATGCGCAGTCTCAATGACTTTTGGAGTGAGCTGGGTCTAACGGGCCAGAGGGGTGTACAGACGTCTGTCAATGCGATCAACCTGGCACCATTGCTGCCTCAAACCGAGTTGCTTACCGAAGCCGCAACGGGTAACGATGTAGTTATAGCAGTGGTAGGGCCACCGCCGTTTACGGATGTCTCGCAATTTGTAAGAGAGGCCACGTCTCTTCTGGTGAGCACCCGTGTGTTGTTGTTAGTGGCCGGTGACCCTTTGGAGTTCTTAGCCCCCGAGACGATGAAGAAACTGACGAAAGCCGACTTCAACTATCTGGCTGCCTCGGTTTTGGCTTATTCGGACATGCGTTTAGCAATCTACTTAGAGAGAGTGAAGCCCAAAAGGGCACTTGATGCTAAAGAACTGGGGTCGTTAGTCAGTCAAGCTTGTGCAGCAGGGTTTGCTGAAGCACTAGTCGAGGCCGAAAACGAAAACCACGCGCTTTTACGAGCCTTTGGCTCAGAAGTGACGGCGGCCAAGTTGCGAGAAGTCAATGCTGCCCTAGAGCGTGAACTTGAGACGACAAAGTCTCGAATGCACGCAGGGCTTAGTCGTCTCGATCACCTGGAGAGATCAGCTACATGGCGCGTGGGTGATGTGGTCGTAGGGGCAGGTCGAAGCCCTAAGGGTGCGTTACAAGCGTTGCCCAAGCTTTACAAGATATGGCGAAATCGGCGAAACACCAACCGCCAGCGTGACGCCATTGCCTTGGTCGGCGCTCTTAACGGAGAGCAGATTCTTGGGAATTACGTCACCTATGGTCTAGAAAACGAGTTCTTAGTCGGGTTGGTTGGCAGCTCTAAAGACTGCGAAGAACTTGCCGAGTCGTACGCGGTGGTTTGTCTTTACCCGCATGATCTGATTGCGAAGCTGGAATCGGCAAGACCAGCGATGCTGTTGATAGCTTGCGACGCAGCAAGCCCCAATGAGCCGTGGTGTTACTTGGGTTCGCCAAGTGGTCTGGAAAAAGAGCGGGCCCTGCTTCGCGGCATCGAACGAGCTAGAGGGCTCGGAATCCCGTCGGTCTTTGTGAAATTCGACGAAACTGCGGGGGACTGGCGAGCGATTGAAGCCGCAATTGATTCACCAATTCAGCTGCAAAACGCTAAGAAACTCTCGACTTGCGTGAACAAACTAATTAAGAGATGGGCGCTCGCTTAGGTGAGGGGCTTGCTCTATGGCGACGTAAACCTCAACCTCATTGATGGTTCTGCGATTTGGGCTACCTCGATGGCAGAAGCAATGGCGCAAGCAGGTGTTGAGACGACTTTTGTACTTAAGTCAAGGGTCGTCAACGATCGACTAGTTGCACCGCTGCATTTAATAAACGACTTAAAAGTTATAGATGCCTTTGGCTCTGGATTAACGAGTGGGCGGGCAGATTCCATGTCACCGAAAGAAGCCGTTCGAGTTTTGATTGAAATGGACGAACGCGAGCCTTTTGACTTCATTGTCGTTCGGGGCAGGCGGCTCTCAGAGATTCTGGTTCGAGAGCGCCATTTCAATGGGCGAATATGGTGCTATCTAACTGACATCCCGCAGTCATTGAGTGAGCTAACCGACGAAGAAGTCAAACAAATTGGGTTGATAGCACAGCATTCACAGCTTCTGCTGTGTCAGACTGAAGATCTTCGTTCTTTCTTGGAATCACAAATCATCAACGCCAAGGGTAAGTGCCGCCTGTGGCCACCGGTTGTCCCCATTTGGGCAGACGAAAGTGAAGGTGCTCTTACCCGAGTAGAGCGCCCGAAGAACGAAAAGCCGTGGCGCTTGGTCTATCTCGGCAAGTTCGCGCCTCGTTGGAATACCGAATCGATGACGGCATTGCCGGCGGCTTTCAGACGTAAGAGCCTTGAGGTCGAACTTCACATGGTTGGCGACAAGATTCACGATGATCGAAGCGACCCCGACTTTGCCAGCAGGATGCGTAAGGCACTCGAGTCGACCAAGGGAGTGGTTTGGCACGGCGGTATGGGCCGAGAGGAGGCCATGCGTTTAGCCGCAACCATGCACTTCGGCCTCTCGTGGCGCGACCCGTCACTTGATTCGAGTCTTGAACTGTCAACGAAGGTTTTGGAATTTGGACTTTTAGGAGTACCCCCAATTCTAAATCGCACCCCAATGCATGAAGAACTATTCGGCAGCGATTACCCCCTTTTTGCAAATAACGAAACCCAAGTAGTTGAGGTGGTTCGACGTGCCATAGAAAACCCTGCTGTTAGAAAAAAAGCGATTAGTACCGCGAAGGCCGTAAGTGCCTCGTTTGGTATCGCAGCAGCCGTTGACCGGCTACGCGAGTACTTAAGTCTGGAATTCCCGCCCCCAGTTTTTGCTATCGAACGAGAGAAGTCAAAGTTGCGAGTTCTACTGGTTTCCCACGATTGGAAGTTCTTCGCACGTATCGAGAAATATCTACGTGCCCTTCCTGGGGCGGAAGTCCGGGTAGACCATTGGGCGAGCTTGAATTCTCACGACGAGAAGAAGTCTCATGAACTGATCAAATGGGCTGACGTCGTCATCTGTGAATGGGCGGGGCCGAATGCGGTCTGGTATTCGCAAAACAAGAGAGCGAATCAGCGGCTGATAGTCAGGTTACATCGATTTGAGTTAGGTGCGGCTTGGCTTGATGGCTTGCGAACCCAGGCAGTAGATCAGTTCATATGCGTAAGCGAGCCTTATGCCAAACAAACCGTCACGCGGCTGGCCATTGAGCCTGCGAGAGTGAGGGTTATTCCAAATTATGTGGACGACGTCGATCTTGATCGACCAAAACTTGCGCAAGCGCGATTTCACCTGGGTCTCTTGGGTGCGGTGCCAAAGCGCAAACGACTTGATCGCGCTCTAGACGTGCTGGAGGCACTGCGAAGGCACGACGACAGGTACCTCTTGATGGTCAAGACTGAGATGCCCTGGGATCTCTGGTGGGTCTGGCGCCGCGACATCGAACGCGACTACTTCGCCAAGAACTTTGCACGCATCAATGGCTCACCGAATTTGCGCGGTGGCGTGGTCTTTGACCCCTACGGCCCCGACGTCGCTTTGTGGCTTCGCCGAGTCGGCTGGGTCTTGTCTACGTCAGACGACGAGAGCTTTCACTTAGCACCAGCTGAGGGAATGGCCAGTGGGGCAGTTCCGTTGATTACTGGGTGGCAGGGGTCTGACGCCATCTATAGCTCAGAGTGGATCTTTAACAGCCCTGGCGCGATCGCAAAATTCATTCTTAGCGCGAATGAACGCGATCAATGGCAATCTCTCGCAGAGCAAGCGAAGAGGCAGTTATCTGAAAGTTTTGGGTTAAGTGCGGTGCTTGACGAGTGGGGTGACCTTATAAAAGAGCAGGCTCTCGCGCTTGGATCGTAAGACGTTGAGCCGTTTCAAGCAGCACTTGGGCCCTTCTTTCAAAACTATTTTCTTGGCCGACACGAAGAGCGTTTTCGCGACGCAGTTCGTCATTCGGCCATGCTGTCTTTGGATCGGTGACTAAGCCTCTAAACGTTGCTATGTCTTGGTAGGTGCGAACAGAAGCGCCGAATAAGTCTTCGATCAAATACTTCTCGCCACTTGGTCGGTCGGCTAATACGCGTGCTCCCGAGGCAGCTGCGTCAAATATGCGATTAGAAACGAAGCCATGTCGCCGCATCGATTCTTCGTGATCTGCCAACACCACACCCGAAGCTTGGTAAAAGGCGTTTAAGTCTTCATTCGGGACGTTCTCACCTAAGAGTTCATCTTCTGTCACAAGCCCCTGCCACCCATGACCAAACACGGAAAGTTTTGCCCCACTTCGTTGGGCGTCCGTCACGATCGGCCGCCCACCGGCACGAGCGCCACCAACGAATAGCAACGAACCTTGCAATCGCTTTCGGAGATACTCACTAACGCGAGCTGATATCTCATCTTGGCTCAGCGGCTTGAATTTTCGAGGGTTGGTTGCTTGCAGCAACGGTAAGGCCTGCACCCCTATGTCATCTAGGTTGCGCAAAAAAGTGTTGGACGCCACGAATACTGCATCTAGGTGGTCGAATTCCCCCGGCTGAAGTGATTCGGGGTTTGAGATTAACCACGCCATCGCGATCGATGATGAGTTCTTAGCTGTATGAGCCACGGGGGTAACCCCACGCAAAGTGAGAACTACGTCAGTAAGTGGGCTGGTAGCTCGCTCTGATGAACTTTGTGAATCGATCGTTACAACTTGACCAAGAGATCGCAACGCTTGAGCTAAGTCTTGCGCGAACCATGTATCGCCCCAGTTACCTTTGACGTTGCTCGAAGTAACAGGGGTAATGAGCTGCCAGCGCAACGACTCGGCTCGGGGGCGAACCTTTAGGGCGTTTGGTTCGGGGGGAAGCGCGAATTCGTCACCTTGTTCCATCCCAGCTACAACTGCGACAAGGTCTGCTTTTGCTGCAGTAGTCACAATTTGCGTAATGGCCTTGTCGCTGGTGAGGCTTGAATGACTAGAACTCTTGAGAGCTTCGAGCAAGTGAGCCTGCGCAATGAGCACTTCGCCCCATTCGGGTGAATCTCTGTTACTGGTTCGAGGGTCGACTAAGTCGAAGATCAGGCGCCCCTTTTCAAGACCGGCCCCCTGAAGGCTTGCAACAACGCCGTTGCTAGATATTGACCGAAGCAACCGAGCTGTGGGCCGCCCCTGCAAAAGGCAAATCGGTTCAGACGGGCGCAATTTGGCGAGCGCGTCTTTTAAACCGGTTATGAAGAAGACGTTGGCCCCAAAACTGCGAGCAAGCGCGATTGCCGAGGTGATTTGGATTCTTTCTAATGAGTCGCTAACTCTTTTGAACGTGTCACTTACCAGCACTGTGGTCGCGTATGGCCAATTGGCTTCAGCTAAGGCTTGTGCTTGAGAGAGTGCTTCGCTCGCGTTTTGGAAGATCAAAATGGTCTTTAGGTTTAAATCTCTATTCGACTGTTCGCCATCAGGTATCAGTTCATTGACATCGGCGGACCTAAGCAGAAATTCATGCGCGCGATAGAGCGCTTTGGTCAACGGAGGTTTAGACCCCGTCCACCATTTACTTGGGGCGCGACCCGCTATTTCGCCGCTAGATAAGTAGTCGCCTAGGGCACCTAGCGGGTGATTTTTGGTTTCGGGGTAAGTCGCGCCATACCAAACTGGGTCAAACAGCGGATGTGTGCAAGCGCGCTGAAGTGCGTTGCGGCGACTAAAAGCCACCGCGGGCGGCAAGTGTCTGGGAATCCTCGCCGAAAGTTCTAGCCAGGCTGGTTCGAAAATAGGGTTAACTGGCAAAGTTGACACATCGAAGTTACGCCTGATGAATTTCTGAAATCGGGTGTCAGTAAGAACTGATTGACGTTCAACCAGATTAAGAAATCTTTGCTTCAAGAAGCGCAAAACACCTCAGTTGCGTCACTTACGCCAGTTGCATCGGGATCTTCGGCGGGCTCGAGGGGGGCTGGCAAGGTGTCTACTTTCTTTGGTAACGGCTTGTCAGGCCCGATGGTGAGAACTAAGGAGTCACCTAAACCTGGAACTTCAATCAACTTCAAGTCCCCCATGGCAGCGGCGAGTGTTCTTGCTTCAGCAAGTCTCTTCGGCCCGTACTCGATCTGGCTATCGGTCACTCGCGCCTTTGCATCACCTACTCCGACAACTTGGTAACCGAGCGCCTCGAGAGCTGTGCTGGTGTTTCGAGCTATACCGGATATCCCTGCACCGTTTAGCACTCTCACCTTTATTGCGGACGGGGCAGCTGTGAGCACGTCAGGGTCAAGGGCAACTTGTGCAGCTTCTTCGGCAAGT
>VGAH01000049.1 GCA_016870945.1 Actinomycetota bacterium
GTGACTTTTCACCGAAGATCGCACGCAGCAAACGCTCTTCAGGGGTTAGTTCGGTTTCACCTTTAGGGGTGACCTTGCCGACCAAAACGTCACCTGGCAGAACTTCAGCCCCGATTCGAATGATGCCGCGCTCGTCTAAGTCGGCCAGCACTTCTTCAGAAACGTTTGGTAGGTCGCGAGTGATTTCTTCTGGCCCCAGCTTGGTGTCGCGCGCGTCAATTTCGTGCTTCTCGATGTGAATCGAGGTAAGTACGTCTTCTTCGACCAAGCGCTGAGAAAGAATGATCGCGTCTTCATAGTTCAAGCCCTCCCAAGGCATGAACGCCACCAACAAGTTGCGACCAAGGGCGATCTCACCGCGGTCGGTGCTCGGGCCGTCAGCTATTACTTCGCCAGCCTTGACCAACTGGCCTTCGCTAACCAGCGGCTTTTGGTTGATAGAGGTGCCCTGGTTCGATCTCACGAACTTGGCCAATGGGTAAAGCACCTCAGTGCCGTCGCTAATGCGTAGCTTTATGTGATCAGCAGAAACCTCAGTGACTTCGCCGTCTTCTTTTGCGACGACGTTGTCGCCAGAATCCAATGCGGCGCGGTGCTCGATGCCGGTGCCGACATACGGGGCCTGAGTTCGCACCAGAGGCACTGCCTGGCGCTGCATGTTCGCACCCATCAGGGCACGGTTGGCATCGTCGTGCTCTAAGAACGGGATCATCGCGGTGGCGACCGACCAAACCTGGCGCGGTGAGACGTCCATGTAAGAGATCTCTTCTGCCGGCATGAAATCAACTTCGCTCTTTTGCACGCGAGCAAGTACTCGCTCTTCGGCAAAGTGCCCGTCAGCAGTTAGCGGTGCGTTTGCCTGAGCGATTACGACGTCGTCCTCTTCGTCAGCAGTTAAGTACTCGATCTTGTCCGTGACTCGGCCCTTGACGACCTTTCGGTACGGGGTCTCAACAAAACCAAAGTTGTCGATGCGAGCAAATGTCGAAAGCGAGCCGATCAAGCCGATGTTCGGGCCCTCAGGGGTTTCGATCGGGCACATGCGCCCGTAATGCGACGGGTGAACGTCGCGAACATCGAAACCTGCACGCTCACGTGACAAACCACCCGGGCCCAAAGCAGACAGGCGACGTTTGTGGGTGATGCCTGCTAGCGGGTTGGTTTGATCCATGAACTGCGAAAGCTGGCTGGTGCCAAAGAACTCTTTGATCGATGCAACAACTGGGCGAATATTGATCAGAGTCTGTGGCGTGATCGCGTCAACTTCTTGAGTTGTCATGCGCTCACGAACGACACGCTCCATTCGCGACAAACCCGTGCGAAGCTGGTTCTGAACCAACTCACCAACGGTGCGCAAACGGCGATTACCAAAATGGTCTATGTCGTCATAAGCCAACTTCAACGTGCCGCGTGGGGTCTTGATCTCGGTCTCACCAGCGTGCAAACGCACCAAGTACTCGACGGTTGCAACGATGTCTTCCATCGTGAGAGTTCGCTGCTCAAGTGGCAACTTGGTGCCAAGCTTCTTACCGACCTTGTAACGCCCGACTTTCGCCAAGTCGTAACGCTTCGGGTTGAAGAAATAGTTATTGATGAGTGTTTGTGCGTTCTCAAGTGACGGGGGCTCACCCGGGCGCAACTTGCGGTACAAGTCAGCGAGTGCTTCGTCTTTGGTTGAAGTCTTGTCGACGGCCAAAACATCCATGAACGACGGGTAATTGCCGAACTTCTCGACCATTTCTTCGTTAGTCATGCCCAATGCACGCAAAAAGACAGAGACGGACTGCTTGCGCTTTCGGTCTAGTCGAACACCTACTTGACCTTTTTTGTCGATTTCAAACTCCAGCCACGCACCTCGGCTCGGGATGATCTTTGCCGTCCAGGTTTCTTCGTCGGTGCTTGGGTCAAAGTTGTATTCGACATAGGCACCCGGCGAACGAACCAACTGCGAGACGACAACGCGCTCGGTTCCGTTGATGACGAAAGTGCCCTTGTCTGTCATCAGCGGGAAGTCACCCATGAACACCGTCTGGCTCTTGATGACGCCGGTTTCGTTGTTCATGTATTCCGCCACGACGAAGAGCGGGGCCGAATAAGTGAGGTCTTTGTCTTTGCACTCTTCGACCGTGTACTTCGGGGGCTCGAACCGGTGTTCTTTAAACGACAGCGACATGGTGTTGTGCACGTCTTCGATCGGGCTGATTTCGGCGAACATGTCTTCGAGCCCAGAAGTAGTGGGAATCTCAGCGTCGCCTGCGGCGATGCTCGCGTTGACTCGGTGACGCCAAGCGTCAGAGCCCATTAACCAATCGAATGATTCGCGCTGAAGAGCTAACAGGTTCGGGAACGCAAGTGGTTCCTCGATGGTTCCAAACGAAATTCGTTCGAAACCGGGTTTCGTGCCCGCTTTGTCTTGCGCTAAAGCCAAGTGCGACTGTCCTTCCAAGGTCAGAGTCGGACGATCGGCAGACGTCACAAATGACCCTCGCTGGACGAGGGCGGGGTCAATGGAACGATGCGATACTCACATCATAGGTCAACGGGCATGCTCACGCGCACCCGGCCACCCTTCGGCGAACGCAGAGCGTGCCCCGAATGGTTACTGACCTCGGCCCCGCCTGTCAAGGCGCCCCCCAGCTAGGCGAGGCTCGAAGTCAAAGACCCTTTAGCTGAAAGAGACCTTCGCTCCAGCGCCCTCGAGTGCGGCCTTGGCCTTCTCTGCGGTTTCTTTGTTGACCTTCTCAAGCACGGGCTTTGGGTGCACCTTCGACCAAGTCCTTTGCCTCTTTCAGGCCCAAGTTGGTGAGAGTTCGCACTTCTTTGATGACCTGGATCTTCTTGTCGCCAGCGTCTTCCAAAACGACGGTGACCTCGTCCGCTGCTTCAGCACCCCCGCCTGCATCACCGGCACCGCCGGCAGCAGGTGCGGCCGCTACCGCAACTGGCGCAGCAGCAGTTACACCAAAGGTGTCTTCGAATGCCTTCACGAAATCAGAAAGCTCGAGCAGAGTCATCTCTTTGAAGTTCGCCAACAGATCTTCGGTTGACATCTTCGCCATCTTCTACCTACCTCATTCCTTCTCTTTGGTTGCTTGCAGCGCTGCAAAGGCACGGGCCGCCTGGGCAAGTGGTGCTGCGAACAAACTGACTGCCCCAGCCATCGAGGCATTCATGGCGCCGGCCAACTTGGCCAGCAGCACTTCTCGCGACTCGAGACTTGCTAGTCGCTTGAACTCTGCGGGGGTGATCATGCGGCCGTCCATCCAGCCGCCCTTGATCACGAGTGCGGAATTTTCTTTCGCGAAATCGCTTAGGCCCTTGGCCACGGCCACGGTGTCACCAGTTACGAAAGTGACGGCACTTGGGCCAGCCAACAAGGGCGATAGGTCGGTCAGCCCGACTGCCTCAGCTGCTCGACGGGTGAGGGTGTTCTTGACTACTTCATAAGTCGCGTGCGGACGAAGGGCTACGCGAAGTTCACGCAATTGAGAGACAGTTAGGCCGCGGTATTCAGTAAGCACGGTTGCGTGAGAATCACGAAAGCCTGTAGTGAGCCGATCGATTTCGGCGTCTTTATTGGCGCGCGCCATTTACCTGCCCTCCTGCGTAGGCGACTGATTTCAGCCATTACCGAACCAGCTATCTGGCCCGACCTACGGTCATTGGTAGTTGGTGAAAAGACTAACGGACGGGGGAATCCACCTTTATGCCGGGGCCCATGGTGGTCGACACCGTGACCCCTTTGACGTACTTGCCTTTGGCTGAACTTGGCTTCAAGCGCAAGACCTCGTCATAAACGGCAGAGAAATTCTCAACCAGTGCTTTCTCGTCGAAGGACACCCGCCCAATCGAGCACTGAAGATTGCCATGCTTGTCGGCGCGCAATTCGATTTTGCCGCCCTTGATGTCGGTTACTGCTTTGCCGACATCGGTGGTTACGGTGCCGGTCTTTGGGTTTGGCATGAGACCACGCGGGCCAAGCACCTTGCCAAGCCGTCCTACTTTTGCCATCAAATCTGGGGTCGAAACGACAGCGTCGAAATCAGTCCAGCCGCTAGAAACCTTCTCGAGCATGTCGTCAGCGCCTACGTAATCAGCCCCTGCTGAGCGAGCAGCGTCTGCGTTCTCACCAGTTGCAAAAACCAAAACTTTGGCGGTCTTGCCTGTGCCGTGAGGCAAGGTGACTGTGCCGCGCACGATCTGCTCAGCCTTCTTCATGTCGATGTTTAGCGCTATGGCTACGTCAACGGTTTCATCGAACTTCGTGCTCGACCCCTGCTTTGCCAAGCGAAGGGCCTCTTCTGGCGCATAGAAAGTGTCGCGGTTGTAGAGCTCACTCGCCTTCTTATATGCCTTACTGCGCGCCATTAGTCGACCACCTTCACGCCCATTGAGCGGGCGGTTCCTTCGACGATTTTCATTGCTGCGTCGATGTCGTTGGCGTTCAAGTCAGGCAGCTTGGTTTCGGCGATCTTTCGAATCTGGTCACGAGATACCTGGGCTACTTGATGGGTAAGAGGGTTTTGTGAGCCTTTTTCGAGGCCGGCTGCTTTGAGCACCAACTTGGCAGCCGGTGGGGTCTTGGTGATGAATGAGAAGGAACGATCTTCATAGACGGTGATCTCAACCGGAATGACCTCGCCGCGCTTGGATTCGGTGGCGGCGTTGTACTCGCGGCAGAAATCCATGATGTTCACGCCATGTTGACCAAGGGCTGGGCCGATAGGCGGGGCTGGGGTTGCTTGACCCGCTTGAATCTGAAGCTTGATGAGCCCTGAGACTTTTTTCTTTGACTTCGGTGGCATATCTGGCTAATTCTTCTGTATCTGGGTGAAACCAAGTTCCACCGGGGTCTCTCGTCCGAAAATCTCGACGAGGCCAGTAATTTTTTGAGAGTCCAGGTTGATTTCTGAAATGGTTGCCTGCAAGCTCGCGAAAGGCCCATCTATGACCGTTACCGAATCGCCCACCTTGAAGTCGATCATCCCGGCCGAGCTCGCCTTTGCCCCTGGGGCTGCCTTGCGCTCTACTCGTGGTGCCAACATGCCAAAGACCTCGTCCAAGGTAAGTGGTGAGGGCTGGTGGCCGCTACCGACGAAACCGGTAACACCTGGGGTTTGACGAACGACAGTCCATGACTCGTCGGTAAGTTCCATACGAACCAACACGTAGCCCGGGAACTTCGTTCTCTTAACTTGTTTGCGCTGGGCTGCCTTGATCTCAGTTACTTCTTCGGTTGGCACTTCGACTTGGTAAATGAAATCTTCCATGTCCATGGTGCCGATTCGTGAAAGAAGGTTGTTCTTTACGCGGTTCTCATAACCTGCATATGAATGGACGACGAACCACTCGCCAGGGGCGACGCGAATCTTCTCGCGAAACTCAGCTAACGGGTCGGCCTCAGCGGGCTCGGCCGCGGGCGCGGGTTCTGTTGCGGCCGCGGGCGCGTCGGGGGTTTCTACGGCCAGGGTTTCGGTTTCAGTCATTTTGTGTGTGTCATCGCCCGAAGACGAAGAGAACCCCTTCTGTGAAAATGAAATCTAGCCCTGCGATGTAGAGGCCCATGATCACTACGAAAACCAAAAGCACGATGCTGTAGTTAACGACCTGCTTTCGCGTAGGCCAAATGACTCGACGAAGTTCCGCCCCCACCTGACGCAAGAAAACGCCAAAACGAGAAAAGATGTTGCCACTCGGACGCTCGCCACCAGTGTCAGTGACGGGGCCCTCAATGACGTCAGTCATCGGCCACCTTTCTTGCCTCTCGTGTTCGTCTTCTCGCTGCATCCGGGCTCGCCGGCGGTTTGCAGGCTTTGCCAGGGTTTTGTTCTTGGCAGGGCCGGAGGGACTCGAACCCCCAACCACCGGTTTTGGAGACCGGGACTCTAGCCAATTGAGCTACGGCCCTTCGGCGCCCGAGGCACAAGCCATCACCACATCAGCTCGAACTCACGCAACGGTTCGCAGAGACCAAGTGTAAAGCACCGAATCAGACGCCCGCGATGCGGCAATTACTCACCTGCTGCAACGATTCAGCCATGAGCCAGGTTCTCTCTGATCGCGTAGCGGGCATCGCTGAGTCAGCCACGCTTGCGGTAGACGCAAAGGCCAAGGCGCTAAAGGCCGCCGGTGAACCAGTGATTGGTTTCGGTGCCGGTGAACCGGACTTTCCAACACCTGCCCACGTGGTTGAAGCAGCGCGTGAAGCCGCGTCGTCAGCAGCGAACCACCGCTACACCCCCGCCGCTGGGTTGCCCGAATTACGCGAAGCGGTTGCGGCAAGGTCGAGTGCGCGTGGCGTGCCCGCGGGGGCGGCAAACGTAATAGTCACCAACGGCGGCAAGCAGGCCATTTTTAACGCCATTGCTACGTTGATAAACCCTGGCGACGAGGTGCTGATTCAGGCCCCCTACTGGGTGACTTACCCAGAAGTAGTTCGCATCTTCGGTGGAGTGCCCGTGATCGTGACATCTGATGAGTCGACCGGTTACAAAGTGACGGTCGAAGAACTCGAGAGGGCCCGAACGCCTAAGACAAAGATGTTGTTGTTCGTCTCGCCGTCTAACCCGACTGGTGCGGTCTACGACGCAGACGAAATCAAGGCGATCGGGCAATGGGCGCACGAACATGGGTTATGGG
>VGAH01000050.1 GCA_016870945.1 Actinomycetota bacterium
AGATACGTGGGTCATCATCATGGTGCTACCTTCATAGAGCACCTGCGTTTGATTGACGCGATCGAGAATCAGAGCGCGCCCGAGGTTTCGGTGAGTGACGGTGCCTTGGCCGTCGCCATGGGTCGGGCGGCTCACCGCAGCATCGAGACTGGTAAACCCGAAGAGGTCTTGTTACCGGCTTGACGTCTTCGATTTCGCGGGTCTTTTTGTTACCGGTAGCGCGCCCAACTTTCGATGTGAATCGGGCCGAGCGCAACTTGGTTGACGCAATTGCTGCGCTCGAGGGCGCTGGGTTTGAAGTGCTCGGGCCTCGGGCCTTAGTGATGACAGAGGCCGACGTTGCTGCTGCTGTTGCTAGCCGGGTCGCCGGCAACGCGGCCCCCGCTGGCAATGCCGCCCCCGCCGGCAACGCCACTCAGATCGACATCTTGTTCATGGCCTCCTTTTGCGATTCCACGCCAGCTACGACGCTTTTTGCAAATGGTGAATTCGAGGCCAATCAAGTTTTGCCACCTGTCTTGTTGTGGTCTGTGCCTGAGCCGGGCGAGGTAGGTGAGCGCTTGTTACTTAACTCGATGTGTGGTGCGAACTTGGCTGCACACGCTTTGGTTCATGCGGGGCGAAAGGTTCGTCACTTGCATGCGGCCCCGTCCGAACAAATCGCTTTGACGGCACTGGCGGCTTTGCGTGAGGGGCATTACCCAACTGATGCCACACCGCCCTTGATGGTCGGTGAGTTAGCTGACGACGAGGGCGCCAAGAAAGCTTTGGGCTGGTTGAACTCGCGTGTAATTGGTGCAATCGGCGAAGCCCCGCCGGGCTTTACCCCGTGCGAGAAGCCGGTGGATTCGATTCTTAACTCGTTTGGGGTAAGCACTGTGGGGGAATCCATCCCTGATTTCTTTGTTCGTCTAAAGAATGTTGCACCGGTGGCCCAGCATGCTGAGCACGAACGAGCCTTGACAGACCAACCATCTTTGGCGCAGGTGCCGGTAGGCGAAGCGTTGACGGTGGCCAGTACCACGGTTGCTCTTGAGGAATACCGAGCTCAAACCGGGGCCGACGCGATTGCGCTTCGTTGTTGGCCTGACTTTGCCGTTGACCTTGGCGCCTGCCCGTGTTCGGCACTAAGCAGGCTCGCAGACAGAGGCACGGCTACCGCATGTGAGCGCGACATCTTGGGTTCATTGACGTCTTTGATATTGGCTGGCCTGGGTGCTGAGCCCACTTACATAGTTGATGTGGTCGACATCGAGCCAGAGGCGAACCTGATTCGAATTTGGCATTGTGGCGCGGCAGCCACTCAATTGGCCGTAGACCCAAAGAATGCGACCCAGTGGTTGCATTGCAATCGAAAACTAGGCGTTGCCGGTAACTTCGCATTACGAACCGGTGTGGTGACGTTAGTTCGACTAGATACCGACCCGAAAGATGCCAACAAACTACGAATGCTCTTGACGATTGGCGAATCTATACCCGCTGAAAATCGCTTTCAGGGCAACACCGCCACGTTGAAGGTTCACGACGCAAAAGGTTTAGTGAACGGTTTGATGGTTAAGGGTTTCCCGCATCACTTTGGGGTTGCTTGGGGCGACTTGCGTGCAGGTTTGCGCGGGGTCGCAAAGGCAAAACAAATTGAATTGATCGAGTGGGCGTGAGAGCTGACATGGAGGTGATTTGCGTTGGTGTTGCCACTTGGGACACCATCGCGTTGGTTCCAAGATTCCCGGCACCCGATGAGAGGTTGGTTGCCGAAGAGTTACGTGTGGCAATAGGTGGGCCGGCGGCAATCGCAGCCATCACATTGGCGCGGCTCGGGGTGAAAGTCGGTTTAGTTGCTGGCGTGGGTGATGACAGGGCTGGTCAACAAGTTCTTCAAGCACTAAGCGATGCAGGCGTTGATGCAAAGTTTGTTCGAGTGGTAGCGGGGGCATCAACAGCTCGCAGCATCGTGACTGTTTCGAGTGATACCGATTCGCGCTCGATTGTGAACAAACCATTCGCCGCCGCAGATCAAGTGGTGAAGGGCGGTGCCGGCGGCGGCAGCGCGGGCGCGGCTGCTAAGGCTGCGGCGAGTGCCGAGTGGGTTCATTTTGACCACTTTGGATGGCAGCTGAAGAGTGATCTGGCCATAAATCGCGGTGAAGGCCCGAAGATTTCTCTAGACATCGGTTACCTAACTCGCGATATCAAGGTCGGCGAAGTTGATCTCTATGCACCCACCGCTGAAGTGGTACAGCAGCAGCGCGCAGGTGTAAACGTGGCTACCGCCGTGAAAGAGATGGCACGTGAAAACCAAAACTTAGTTGTCGCTACCTTGGGCTCCCGAGGTGCTGTGGGCAGTGACGGCGAGCAAATAATCGAGGTCGCTGCGTTTGACACCGAGGTGGTGAGCACGCTCGGTGCCGGTGACGTGTTTCATGGGGCACTGGTAGCGCAGTTTCAGCAAGGTCGAGACCTGCGTGAAGCAATCACCAGAGCCAGCGCAGTGGCAGCACTTTCTTGTCGGGGGTTAGACGGCAGCAGTGCCGTACCTGACGAGAAGCGATTAGAAGTGTTCTTGCAAGATGTGCAAGAGAAAGGGTGATTTAGGTGACGAGTAGTAAGAATGGCGAAAAGCCGCAGTTTCTTTTGCACCAAGACGGCGACAGCGTTGCGGTAGCAGTTGACGATTTAATGCCTGGCGAAGTGAGGGGTGCTTCTATCAAAGAGGGCACCTGGTACACCATGGTGATAAATCACGAAGTGCCACTTGGCCACAAATTTGCCATGGTTGATCTTGCTGAGGGCGACACGCTCGTCAAATACGGAATCCCGGTCGGGTTCATGACAGGTAATGCAAAAAAAGGTGACTACATACACACCCACAACGTAAGGAGTGCCAGATGGCAGAACAGTCGCGCTTAACCGGTTATCGGCGACCAAAGGGCGAAGTTGGCATCCGCAATCACGTTGTGATCTTGCCGGTAGACGACATCTCGAACGCCGCTGCCGAGGCCGTTGCGAAAGTAGTCACAGGCACTCTGGCTTTGCCGCACGGTTTTGGTCGTCTGCAATTTGGCGAAGACCTCGAGCTCACATTTAGAACTCTTATCGGCACCGGCCGAAACCCGAACGTGGCGGCGGTAGTTGTCATCGGAATCGAGCCGAATTGGACTAACCGAGTAGTAGAAGGCATCGCTTCAACCGGAAAGCCCGTTGCCGGCTTCTGGATCGAAGGCAAGGGCGACCTGCAGACGATCGCCGATGCATCACGAGTGGCGCAGCAGTTCGTGCAAGACGCAACTGAAATTCAGCGCACCCCCGTCGAACGCGGCGAAATCGTGATGAGCATCAAGTGCGGCGAATCAGACACGACCACTGGTTTGGGTTCTTGCCCCACGGTTTCGCAAGCGGTTGACAGGTGGGTAGCCGCTGGTGGCAGCGTTATTTTCGGCGAAACGAGTGAACTAACCGGTGGTGAGCACTTAATAGCCGACCGCTGTATTGACGATGCATGCCGAATCGCATTTCAAAAAACCTATGACGATTGCATCGCGGTGATCGAGGCAACTGGTGCGAATTTGTTGGGTTCACAACCCACGCAGGGCAATATCAGCGGGGGCTTAACGACCATCGAAGAAAAAGCTCTTGGCAACATTGCAAAGACCGGCACGGTGCCGGTGGTCGGCGTGTTGAAGCCAGCCGAGCTGCTGCCAAAAGAGCCAAAGGGTCTTTACTTCATGGACACCTCTTCAGCTGCGGCCGAGTGCGTGACGCTGATGGCTGCCGCTGGTGCGGTGGTGCATTTGTTCCCCACTGGTCAGGGCAACGTGATCGGTAACCCAATAGAACCAGTGATAAAAGTGACGGCAAACCCGAAGACGGTTGCGACCATGAGTGAGCACGTTGACGTTGATGTAACTGGTTTGTTGCGCTTCGACTACACCCTCGAGCAAGCCGGGGATAAGTTGATGAGTGTGATTGACCGCACGATTAACGGTCGGTTCACCGCGGCTGAGGCACTCGGGCATCGTGAATACACATTCACCAAGCTCTACATCAGCGCTTAAGAACGTAGAAAAAAATCTCATCAGTTTTGCGGCTAACTAGGGCAACTCGTTGTCAGTACTGATAAGCGAGGACGTTTGGGGGCCGGCGTTCGAAGTCTTGGCGAAGACCACCGAGATTTCCAAACAGCCAGACCTTTGGCAAGACCCGGTGGCACTAAAGACAGCCGCTGGCAAAGCTTCGGCCTTAGTTGTTCGCAACAGAACCCAAGTAACTAAACATCTACTTAGCGCGTGCCCAAACTTGAAAGTCGTGGCAAGGGCAGGCGTTGGCCTAGACAACATTGATGTGCAAGCAGCTGACGAATTAGGTATAGCAGTTGTAGCAGGTTTGGGTGCAAACGCCGTAAGTGTTGGTGAGATGGCGCTGGGTTTTGCGCTTTCTTTGATGCGAAATATCGTGCGCGGTGACGTAGACACTCGTGGTGGTCAATGGCGCCGCGATGCTGGTAGAGAACTTTCTGGTTCGACCTGGGGCCTGGTCGGTTGTGGTGCAACCGGTTTGGCAACCGCAAAGTTGTTGGCAGGGTTCGATTGCAGAATCTTGGGCTTTGACCCGGCCATAGCCGGTACAGACGAGCGTTTGAGGGCCCTAGAAATTGACCTAGTGGGGCTTGAAGATGTTCTTAAAAACTCAGATGTCGTTTCTCTTCACGCGCCAGCGGTTGCTGCCACACACCACATGATCAATGCCCAATCGCTGGCATTAATGAAGCCGACTGCTTTCTTGATAAATGTCGCGCGTGGTGAGCTAGTAGACGAAACCGCGTTGATTCATGCGCTGGAATCTGGCCAAATCGCTGGGGCTGGTTTAGACGTCAGAGGCTCTGAACCGCCTCAGTTAGGAAAGCTCGAGACACTGCCAAACGTTGTTCTGGCCCCGCATGTAGCTGGCATAACGAACGAAAGTCAGCGGCGGATAACCGACATATTGGCTCAAGATATTGCTCGCGCCCTTGCAGGTGAGCCACTCCATTTCGCCGTTGGTCGTACCAAGAATTGACTACATATGCTCAAGCACTTGATTTCGCGACGAACGCGTTTCGCGCCGCAGGGGTAGCCCCAGCAGAAGCGAGCGTTGCAGCGTGCGCACTAGTTGGCGCGCAAGCTTGGGGCTTAGGCAGTCACGGTTTGATTCGTGTGCCGCAGTATCTGCGTCGCTTGACTGCCGGTGGCACATCATTGACTGGCGAAATCACCGTGACCCAAGATCTGGGCGCGCTGGCATTAGTTGACGGGCACGCTGGTCTTGGCGTCGTGCACATGCAACACGCAGCTGAGATGGGCGTGAAATTGGCAAAGCAGTTCGGTGTCAGCGCTGTTGCCGTCAAAAATTCTTCGCATTGCGGTGCACTTGCTTTTTTCGCGTGGCCGGCATTGCGGGCAAATTGTGCGGTGTTGCTGCTAACCAATGGCCCCGCTGTGGTGCCGCCACCGAATGGTTCGAAAGCGTTGATGTCGACGAGCCCAATCTGCGTCGCGGTGCCCACTAATTCAGGTGCGATCTTGGTTGACATGTCCACCACGGCAGTTGCGCGCGGCAAAATCGCCGAATACGCAGCACGCGGTGAGGCACTTCCCCTTGGTTGGGCACTTGATGAGTCGGGTCAACCAACCACTGATGCACAGGTTGCCCTGAAAGGCATGCTTGCACCCCTTGGCGGTGCAAAAGGCGCGGCTCTTGCGCTGGGCCTTGAGGCTCTGACAGGTGGCTTGATTGGGCCTAATTTGGCAAAAGACGTGCCAGACATTTTTGATGAAAAGATGGACGGCGAAGCACAAGGCATTTCGCATTTGATCATCACCCTGGACGCAGCAGCGATCGCAAACGAAAGCGGTGCTTCGAATCGTTTAGATGATTTTGTCGAAGCGGTTGCGAAGTCTGGGGGAAGAGTGCCTGGTTCGACCAAGACTGACCCCGATGAGTTCGAACCACAAATGGTGATCGAAGTGGCACCAGCTGTTCGAAAACAACTCGATGAATGGGCCGATCGCCTACAAATAGCAAAACTGGCTTGATTTTGGGGTCGTCGCTGCAGAGACTGCAGGCTTACTTGATTGCTGTGTTGCCCGGCTTGGTCTTGTTGACAGGCATTGTCGCTCTGGCTTTCGCCATCAATTCATTCGTTTCTGCTGCGAGCCCTATTGCAGTGGCAGTGCTTTTTGGTTTGATGATTGGCAACTTCTTGGGCTGGCCCGCTTTCGCGAAAGCAGGCACCGACTTGGCAGCCAAAAGGTTCTTGCGCATTGGCGTGGTTTTGCTAGGGCTACAAATTTCGTTTCTGAGCCTGCGCGAAATTGGTGTGCCCGGGTTGGCTGTGGTTCTGCTAGTCGTCTTTGGCACCTTTTTTGGAATTCAACTTCTTGGGCGAATTTTCAAAGTCGATGAACCTCTTCGATTGATCATCGGCGCTGGCTTTGCCATTTGTGGGGTGACGGCGGTAGCTGCGGTAAGCCCAGTTGCTCGGGCTAACAAAGCGCAGGTTTCGTATGCGGTGGCTTTAGTCGCGTTA
>VGAH01000051.1 GCA_016870945.1 Actinomycetota bacterium
GAAGTTGCGTTAGCGAGATTTGCCTGAGCGCGAATGACCTCACTTTGGGGGGCGTTACGTCTACTTAACACGGTGGCAAGCTGTGCGGTAGCGGCAGCGATCTCAGAACTAATCGAAGGTATCGAGGCTTCTAAGGCTGCTTGCACGCGTGCTGCCACAGCCGCACCCTTAGTGGAACGCAAGTCATTGATGGTTGTTGCAACTAGACGATTTGGGTCGGTCGTGATTGTTGGTGTTGTAAGCACTTGGACGGTGGCTGGCGCTGGGCCCACCGGTAGTTGGGTCACACCCCCGGTATTTGGGCGCTGAGTTACGGGGCTCGGCGTCATAACACCGGCGCCACCGGTGCTCGGGGTAGTAGTGCTTGGCGTCGTAGTGCTCGGTGTAGTGCTGGACGAAGAGTCACTCGACGACGACCCGCCGCTGTCAGTAGCCGGTGCGCTAGTGGGCGTGACGGCAGCCGTCGCCCCCGACGCAATCGAGTTACCGGCTGCGTTGGTCGCAACAACGGTGAACGTGTGAGCAACCCCCCCAGTAAGTCCAGTAACTACACAAGATGTTGAAGTAGTTGTGCACGTCTGACCGCCGGGAGAGGACGTGGCGGTATAACTAGTAATCGCTGAGCCGCCAGTACTAGTCGGCGCTGACCAAGAGACTGTCGCTCGGGCTTCGCCTGCTGAGGCGCTCGCGCCAGTCGGTGCCCCTGGCACGCCTCGAGGCGTCGCTGATACGGCTGAAGACGTTGTGCCGTTCCCACTGGCGTTTACCGCTCTAATTCTCACTGAATACGCCGTGCCATTTGTCAGACCGGTAATTACCAAGGGCGAAGCCGTCGTACCTGATGCGCGATCAACCCACGCAGCACCATCTAACGAGTACTGATATTTGGTTATGCCGTCGCCGCTACCCGCCGTAAAAGCGACGCTAAGTTGGCTATCACCTGGGCTGATTGTGCTCAAGGTGGGTGCTCCTGGCGCTCCCGCAACGACAATAGTGACAATTTCTGTCTTGGTCGCCGAGATTGCTGATGAAGATTGCCCAATTCGTGAGCCGTATTCGATTAGATATGCGTATGCATTTCCGCAGGGCAAGTCATTCCAGTTGCCATTTAAACCACCCCAGTTAGTGACAGCACAATCCTCATTATGATTGTAGTCATTTGGTTCCCCGCTCGCCCAGCTTTGAAAGGCTGCTGATGATCCAGCGTTGCTACCAGTAACTGTGGGCTTGTTAGCGCCCGTTGCGCCGTCCCAGATCCAGGTACCTTCCGTCGCCGCGTCTGTTGCGCCAATCCAAATATTCGTGGCAGTCGTCTCGCCCTTTATGAAATTGTTTTCAGCCTCGCTGGTAATCATCGCTAGGTAGCCCGTCATACCGAACTTTGTTCTGCCCTCGGCAGCTGTCCGTGCAGCCGTCCACGCAAGCCCAGTTGAAACATACTCGTAGTAATGGCCGGAATTAGCATCATAAAAACTGTTAGTACCAGGCTCCTCGGTAATTCCAATTCGCATACTGATGTCTGCCCCAGATGCCGCCGGTGTCCACGTCACCGTGCTAAGCGCAGTAGCAATAGCTGAGTAAGTTCCCTTGAAGCCAAGCTTTAGCTGCGCGGTATAGGACGTGTACCCCGAAATCAAACTTGTGGTGCCTTGTGTCGCGGTCAAGGTGCCGTTCGTCACGTCAACGTTGGTGGATGAATTGACGAATTTGACTGTCACCTGATAACTAAGCCCTGTATCAAAGCCTGACAAGGTGATATTCGGGTTTGTTGCGACACTAGCTGGAAATGACGTGGTGCCGACAGTCACCGTGGGGGACGAAGCCGCCGACGGACTTGACACAGCAAAAGGCACGGTTAGGGAGGCCATGAAGAGGCCTGTAGTTAGAACGAATCGAAACCTACCCTTGAGGGCAGCCTCACAGCCGCGGCAGAAGTTAGACAACTTTTTCAACAGTTAGGCTTTTTAGGCTTCGGACGGACTCACTCGCATACGACAAGGCTAGCCTTAGCCGACACCAACACCCGTCACGCGAACCCGAGCGAAAAAGCAAAGCGGGCGGGTGCGCGAGCGACCCCCTACCCGTGGTGTCCTTGCGTCGGCAACAACTGTTGCGGCCCCACCCCCTTGGCGCAACCAAAGCCGCTCGACCCCCGGGCCCGCAACTCATGCGGCACTAACGCCCCACCAATAAAACCCGCCCAACCACTGCAGCCGGCAACCATCCGCCGCACCCGTTAACTCTTGCGGTACTTCGCGGTCTTTTTTTTGATCTTTCTCGGCTGCGAAACAAATTGCTTACCACTCTTCGCCCCACGAGCCTTAGCCCGATTGGTTGCGGCCTTCTCAGCTGGTGTTAACGCGTCCCACGCTTTGTCTGGCAGATAGCGCTTCTTGCTCTTAGATGCCGACCCGTCCGATGTGCGCCACTTTTGCTTTGTCCACTTAGTTAGTGACTTCGCGGTGGCCGTCTTACCCTGTTTGTACCCGCCGCCTGCTTTTTTGTATTCAGCTGCAAGTAGTTGAGCCTTTCGAGCCGACCATTGCCCAGGCTTACCGCCTCGCGAACCGGCCATGATCTTTTTCTTTAGCCGCTCACGAAGAGCTGGCTTTGTGTAGGCCGTGCTCAATAGGTCACCCCCTGGTTAAGACTCTAACTACTACGTGATCTCGGGGCATCTGGGCTAGAGCGTCTCGAACGTCAGGCCCTCGTGAACGCCGCACCGACCGGCTTATAAGACTTAGGCCGTGGTTAGGGCTTGGCGTGAGTAAAGCACTAGTCGTCGCACTCGTTGCAGCAGTAATAGCAATTACTAGCGCAATCACCTACGTGGCATCTAGTTTGAGTTTCGAACGCAGCGTGACCATAGAAGGTGGCCCGAAGGTCGGGTTCTTCTACGCAACCGGTGAGGATCTCGCCAGTTGGCTCACCACCAATGGCGTCGAGACCAAACTGGTAAACCGTGAAGACACCCTTGAAATAATTTCTGATGTCAATGACCCACAAAGCCCCGTTGATGTTGGGTTCATGGCTCAAAAAGTCGACGCCAAGAAGTACCCGAACGTAGTAAGCCTCGGCTCGATCGTGAACGAACCCTTGCTTTTTTTCGCAAGATCTGAGCTGGGTACCGACTTGACCATCAATGATCTTGCCTACAAACGCGTCTCAATCGGGGCCCCCGCGAGCGGTGTCTATCAATTAGCTGAGGCGGTGATTGACGCCTACGGTTTAACCGCCTCGATGAAACTAAGCTCCGAGCCTTCAGGTGTGGGCGTTGAGCAACTTCTTGCCGGTGAAATAGATGCGCTCGCGCTGTTGTTCCCCCCGCAAACCCCCATAATTACCGAGCTTGCTTTAAACCCAAATTTGACGTTGGTGAATTTGCCTTCGATCGACGCGTTGGCCACTCAGATCGGCTATGTACAACCCACGGTGATCCCTCAAGGGGGTTTTAGCCTCATTCGCGAGATACCTCCTGCAGCCCTTGACACCATCGGAATTCCTGTGACGGTAATCGCCAAGAAAGACTTACCTCGCGGCAACGCTTACCTCATCCTCGAGCGCTTAAATGAGAAATTTAGCGACGCTACCTTGACTTCACGGGCGGGCGAGTTCCCCAATTTCGTAGACGTGCAGGTGCCGCCTGATGCCGCGGCATCTAACTTTCTTCGAAGTGGCACACCTTGGCAGTTTCATGCCTTACCGCACGTAATTGCTGAAGCGCTGGTGCCGCTCTTGTTGGTTGGTTCGCTTGCGTTGATAATCGGCTCGATTTATAAGCTTTTCTTCCCAGATTTCTTGAAACTCTGGGCCGAATTCTTAAGCCCGCTCCAAAGCTCGGCGATGATCGACAAACTCGAAGCTCAAACAAGTCGAGGTGAGCCATTGAGCCCGCGACAATTGAAGAAAGTCGAGCGCCTGATAGCCCAACTCGAGGCGCCAGAGCGAGACAAGGCGCGTGCCATGGCACTAAGGGCCTCAGCCCCCGACCGGGCGCGAGATCTCGCTTAGAAGAGCCTCGTTACTTGAAGCAGACCCGCGCGAGCGCTTCTGCGCTAGTCCCGAGTCTTTCAGCCAAAATCTGCGTGGTCGCTGGGTTGCCTCGATCGATAATCGCTTTGCAAAGGTCAGAGACGATCGCATCTGCTACCTGAGGACGGCCGCAACCGAAAACTCCACACGTGAAGTTCTTGCCCCCCGGCAGCGTGGACGGGGCAATACCGCACCTCTCTTTCAATTCATCTGCGGTGACCCCGAGTCTTTGAGCCAAACGATCTATATCGGTCGGACTAAGGCTGCGGCAGACTTCTCGAACAAGTGAATCGGCCCATTTGCCCGCGTCAATTAAGGCCCCGCCAGCCCCGCCTTTGGTGCCGTTCGGCTGCGTGGTTTCAGCGGTGGCGCCTGCGGCGTCGGCAACGCTGTCGGCCACGGCGCCTGCAGCGTCAGCCGCGGTGTCGGCCGCGGCCACGGCTCTTTCAGCACCTGTTGTGTCTGAGCCGCAACCACTTGCCAGCACGAGCAACAAAGCTGCCGCAACCACAACAACCTTGCGCACCTGAGTCGGTGCCTTCCGGGTGTCTTTTTTACTGCTCGTCATGAGCCTCCGGCCTGAAGCATAGGTGCGCTTGCCCAGCGCACAGCGATTCGTTCGCCGCAGCCGCCCGCCCAGCGCACGGCGATTCGCCAATCGCCCCAAATACGGCATCATTGCGCCCTAGCCCCGCGCCCGAGATCCCCAGCCGAAAGTGAGCGCACCCATGCGACGGCACGCCACTTTCGTCTTTCGCGCAGCGCCCGCTGCAGCAATGATTTTGGTCTTGGCCTCGTGCGGGTCTGACTCATCTGACGCCGACCAGAAAATCGACCCCGACGGCACGACCGCTTTCGGGGGTTACCCGCTACTTGATTGCAGTGACGCAAATAACGAGCCCTGCATCGAAATCGGGTTTGACCCGGCCGTACACGGCTTTGGTTTCGAGAACTGGGCCGAAGTCGGTCGCATCAGCGCCACCGAGATGATCGCCCTGTTCGGCAGAAACAACGTCTGCGCCCCAGGCCCGAAATCTAAATGCGAATTGTTGCCAGCAGCAGCGCAGTGGGCGACTCAAGTAAACGAGGCGATGGCTGGCGGCCACTGCGAGGGCATGGCAGTTTTGGCCACACGCCTTCATCGCGGTGACGAAAGCATCGTTGGGCTCGACCCAGACGTCGACACGACATTCGAGCTAGACCCCCTAGACCCCGACGTCCGCTCAGCAATCGAGACTTGGTTCGCAACGCAATATCTCGACCCAGTCGTAAACGCATATCAGTCTTATCAGCAACTAACACCGAGCGACCTCGCCGCGGCACTGTTTGAAGGCCTAGCAGATGACACCGGCTACACCATGGGCATCTATTCAGAAGAAGGCGCAGGCCACGCCATCACGCCGATCGGTGTGAGTTCTGTTGACGACCAGATTGCAATTTCGATCTATGACAACAACTACCCGGGCACCGTACAACGAATCCTCATCGACCCTGAAGATGAGAGTTGGTCTTATGCCGGCGGCACCACCGAACCCAACGCGCCAACGTATGGCTGGGCCGGTGGCAAAGGCACCATCGAGCTAACGCCTATGAACAGCCGCGCACTACCTGCGCCGGCACCGTTCTCAGAGAAACGTTCGAAGTCAAGCAGTGACAAGACCCAAAGAATCTTGGTCACCACGCCGGACCCACGGGCATTCGCCGGAGCAGTTTTAGAAGTGGACGGGGTGCGCTACGACCTAACCGACCCAAAGACGCCACCACCTCAAGGAGTGAGAGTTAGATCGATTCGCAGCAGCACTCTTACTGCTGGCTCTACTGCAATCGACATCGACACCAGAGTGTTAAACGATTACGTGATTACGCCGACGGTGCGGGTTATCTCGGGTGAGGGCGCCGGGGCGAGCATTCCCGTCACGATATCTACTGACGCGGTAGGTAAACCGCGGCTCATGCTGCAAGCCGAAGTCGTCGATCAAGGTCTCGGCTTCGAAGAGAGCGCTCGCTTCGTGGTCGAAGCCGACGGCAGCGTGACCGCTGAAGCACCCGAAGATTCAGAGGCAGTTTTGTCGATTGCCAATGGGCTAAGTGGGGCAACAGTTGATCTCGGTGCTGAAGATTCAGTCGAAGTCGAAACCGACGACCAGGGCGTTGCCACATTTTTGATCTTCGATGAAGAGGGCGAAATCGTTGGCTCTTTTGAAATCGATGATGAGACTGCAAGTGACTCGGTTGTATTTGCCGAAATCTCGTTCGACCCAGAGACCGGCGAATTTGAATTAGTCGAGGTTGAAGTCGAGGCAGAAGAGGTCGACAGCGACTGGCTGGATTACTTCGAAGGGGTCACCGAAGATGACGAAGCCGACCCCGGTACCGACGACGAAACCGACCCCGGTACAGATGAAGGCACCGATGAGGGCACCGAAGATGACGAA
>VGAH01000052.1 GCA_016870945.1 Actinomycetota bacterium
TCCAGCGCCAGCCGCACTTGCGATTCGCGCGAGAACCCCGAAAGCACCGAGTGCGCGATCGCCAACCGCACCTGCTGCAGCCGTCGTCGCCCGCATCGCGGCTCGCACCACCGCAACCAACGGCTCTTCGCGGGCTGAACCCAGCGACGACATCTCTGACCACGGGTATTCAGCACCCTCTAGTGCCGCACTGGCCCAAGCACCGCGATTTAGCGAAAGCTCGGCCGCAGCCTTTCGATCAAACCGACGCTCCATATATATGGCATCAACCTGGGCCCGCACCGCGCTGGCGAGCCCAGCAACTTCGTCGCTAGCCGCAGCAGCAACGAGTCCGCTCAGACTGCAGACGCGATAAGCCTGATTTCGCTCAACATTCACTTAGGTAGCCTCTTGCAATCATGAACGAAACGCTTTCGAATCTGCTGGTCGAAGACCGCACCTTCGCACCAAGCCCTGAATTCGTGGCAGCAGCCAACGCCGACGCCACTCTCTACCACCAAGCCGAAGCAGATCGCCTGGCTTTTTGGGACGCACAAGCCGAAAACCTGCAGTGGCAAAACAAGTGGAACGAGACGCTCGATTGGTCAAATGCCCCGTTTGCAAAATGGTTCATCGGGGGCAGGCTAAACGTTTCGGTCAACTGCCTAGATCGCCATGTGGCAGCAGGTCACGGTGACCAAATCGCCATTTATTGGGAGGGCGAGCCGGGTGACCAGCGAACTCTCACTTACCAAGAATTACTAACTGAGGTTTCGAAAGCTGCCAATGCCCTAACCGAGTTGGGCATCAAACCCGGCGATCGCGTCGCCATATATATGCCGATGATTCCCGAGGCGGCCGTGGCAATGCTCGCGTGCGCCCGCATTGGCGCCCCTCACTCGGTGGTCTTTGGTGGGTTTAGTGCTGAGGCACTGCGTAGCCGAATCGAAGATGCCCAAGCGGTGGCAGTAATTACCGCGGACGGGGGCTATCGCCGAGGCAAACCACTCGCCCTCAAACCAGCCGTTGACGAAGCCGTCGCGCAATCGCCATCGGTCAAACACGTGCTTGTCGTGCGCCGCACTAATGACGATGTCGAATGGCACCCCGAACGCGACCTCTGGTGGCATGAATTGCTTGCCAATCAGCCCGTCACTCACGAACCGGAATACTTCGATTCCGAACATCCGCTTTTCATTCTCTACACCTCGGGCACGACCGGTAAACCAAAAGGCATATTGCATACCTCTGGTGGGTATCTCACCCAAGTGGCCTACACGCACCGCGTCGTCTTCGATCTAAAACCTGATACCGATGTCTATTGGTGCACGGCTGATGTTGGTTGGGTAACCGGTCACAGCTACATCGTCTACGGGCCCATGGCCAATAGAGCGACTCAAGTCATGTACGAGGGCACACCCGACACCCCACACAAAGGGCGGCTTTGGGAGCTTTGTGCCAAATACGGCGTAACCATTTTCTACACGGCACCAACGGCTATTCGCACCTTCATGAAATGGGGTACCGAATTCATCAACAAACACGACTTGTCGAAATTGCGGTTACTTGGCTCGGTAGGTGAGCCGATTAACCCCGAAGCTTGGGTGTGGTACCGAGAACACATCGGTGCTAATCGCACCCCAGTCGTTGACACGTGGTGGCAAACAGAAACCGGCGCAATCATGTTAAGCCCCTTGCCAGGCGTGACAGCTGCAAAACCCGGCTCAGCAATGTGCCCGCTGCCAGGTGTTGTCGCACAAGTAGTCGATGAAAACGGAACTGCCGTCTCACCTGGACACGGTGGCTACTTAACTCTTAGTGAGCCGTGGCCCAGCATGTTGCGAGGAATTTGGGGCGACCCACAGCGCTACATAGATACCTATTGGTCCCGCTACCCGGGCAAATATTTCGCAGGCGACGGTGCCAAGTTAGACAAAGACGGCGACTACTGGCTATTGGGTCGCGTTGACGATGTCATGAACGTCTCAGGTCACCGAATCTCTACTACCGAAGTCGAATCAGCTTTGGTGTCACACCCCCAAGTTGCCGAGGCCGCAGTAGTTGGCGCCAACGACGAAGTGACGGGTCAAGGAATCGTGGCCTTCGTGATCTTGCGCCAAGGCGCCGAGTCACCCGGTGAAGAAGTTGCGCACGAACTGCGCGACCACGTCACCAAACAAATTGGCGCGATCGCAAAACCTCGCCAAATATTGGTGGTTGCTGAGTTACCTAAGACGCGTTCGGGCAAAATCATGCGCAGGCTGTTGCGCGATGTTGCCGAGCACCGTTCACTAGGCGACGTGACGACGCTTGCTGACCCAACCGTTATGACGTTGATCGAATCTGGGCTTACTAGTGCCCCCGCTGAAGATTAAGCAGAGAACCAACTAAAGACTTGGCTGCCAAGAAGAAGCGCTTCGTAGTACTTAATCGCTTGCCCACGGGTGAGCGAAAGTGGCTAGCAGGGGTGCTACGCGACGAAACCCTTGGCGGTGGCCTCTTAATCGGGGCAGCCTTGATTGCATTCGTAATGGTCAACTCACCACTGCGTGACGTTTACGAGACCATCATCAACACCACAGTTGGGCCTGCGTCGTTAAATCTCAATCTCACCCTTAGTAAATGGGCAGCCGACGGCGTGCTTGCTCTCTTCTTCTTTGTGGCGGGTCTTGAACTAAAACACGAGTTCGTACTAGGTCAGTTACGTACTTGGCGCCTGGCATCAGTGCCAGTGGCAGCAGCAGTTAGCGGGATGATCTTCCCCGCGATTGTTTTCTTTGCGCTAACGACTACCCAGCCTGAAGCTAGACCAGCTTGGGCTGTGCCAATCGCAACCGATATCGCCTTTGCGCTTGCGGTTCTTGCAGTAGCTGGACGGGGGCTACCCGCCGCACTTCGAGTTTTCCTACTGACTCTGGCGATCGTTGATGACATCGGCGCAATTACCGTGATCGCGATCTTCTACACCGAAGAAATCAAATTCATTCCACTAGTGATAGCAATCGCCCTGCTTGCCCTCTATGCCCTACTGCAGCGTTTGCGGGTTTCGTCTGCGTTCATTTACGTACCGCTTGTACTAGCAACTTGGGCTGCAACACATGAAAGTGGCGTACACGCAACGATCGCTGGTGTGGCACTCGGTCTTTTGACACGGGTAAAGACTGCACCTGGTGAGGCTTGGTCACCTGCTGAGCGTCTTGAGCGATGGGCTAGACCACTTTCTGCACTCGTTGCATTACCGATTTTTGCTTTCATGGCTGCGGGTGTGCCAGTAGTCGGGGTTGATATCGGCAAAGTACTTACTCAACCTCTCGTACTCGGTGTGATTTTTGGGCTAGTGGTTGGCAAGCCAATCGGGGTCTTGGTCGGCACTTGGGCGATAACCCGATTCACGAACGCACAGCTAAACAAGGCACTGTCTTGGTTAGACATTGCGGCTGTGGGCACTCTGGCTGGTATCGGTTTCACGGTCTCGTTGTTGATTACCAAGTTGGCCTTCCCTGATTCGCCAGACCTAGTCACCTCTGCCAAGACGGGTGTGCTTTTCGGCAGCATCCTTGCTGCTTTACTCGCGGTGGTTTTCTTAAGGCTGCGAAGTCGCACATATGCCAAGTTCAAGTCCAGTAAGGCAGATCCGATTCCTGACGTGCCTTACGAGCCGACTACTGTTTGAAGCCGTGAACGCTGCCCCGACGAACAACAGCCCAAGAAATGAAACCTTTACGAACGACAAGCGTGAAAAGGTTTCGATTCGCGAGTTAATCGTGCGTATTTTGGCCGACATCACACTTATTTTGCGGGCCGAAATTGAAAACCTAAAGAACGAAGCAGTTTCGCAAATTCGAACGTACGTCACTCGAACTGCCAGTGAAATCGTTCAAAAAGAAATTTTGCCCCCTCTTAAAGCAACTGCTCTACCGTCAGCACTGATTGGCCTAGGTGTGGCACTAATCGCCACTGCCGGCTTGCTGTTTACTTTCTCTGGCGTTTACGGATGGGTTGAGTCCGGTATGCCCACGTGGCTTGCTTTCTTGGTGCAAGGTCTGATCTTGTTGCTGGTTGCCCTGATTCTGATAGCAGTCGCCGCAGCACTTTTGGCGCGATACGCGAAAAAACTAGAGGCGAAAAAAGCTGCCCCGAAGGCAGTCTCGAACTCAAACCCGAACCAGTGACCCGACTGCCCGAACCCGGGCAGGCAATTCGATTAGCAGGCCCGTGGGTTCACCGCGATGTGTCCGCAAACGGTTCACGCTTTCACTTGGTGCAAATGGGTGAGGGGCCACTCGTGGTGTGCTTGCACGGGTTCCCGCAATATTGGTACGCCTGGCGCAAGTACTTGCCACAAATTGCGGCCGCCGGCTTTACCGCAGTAGCCATGGATCTTCGCGGTTACGGCGGCTCAGACCACCCACCTGACGGCTACAACCCATACACACTCAGCGCCGATGTTGCCGGCGTGATCGCGGTACTCGGTTACGAAGATGCGGCAGTCGTCGGGCACGGCTGGGGCGGCCAAATCGGTTGGACGATGACTACCGCTCACCCGAAATCGATCCGCAATTTGGTGGCGATCTCGGCCCCACACCCCAGGCGGCTGCGCGAATCGCTCATCAAACAACGAGGCCAACTAAAAGCAACCCTCGAGAGATTCATGATGCAAATACCTTGGTGGACTGAGCGAACTTTGCGTGCCGGTGATGCCATTGAAGTAGAGAAGATCTTGCGTCGGTGGTCTAGGAGCACCGGGTGGTTGACCCCTGAAGTTGCTGGTAATTACCGAGCAGCCATGAAGGTTCTCGACACGGCGCACTGTTCGCTCGAATACGCCCGATGGGCTACCCGAAGCCTTTATCGAACCGACGGAATCAACTACTTCAAATTGATGTCTGAGCCGACGACCGTGCCGGTGCTACAGATTCATGGCCAAAAAGATCGACTGGTCTTAGCTGAAACCGCTCGTGGTTCTGATGAATACGTCAGCGGGAGATACGAATTCCTAGGACTCCCCGATGTTGGTCACTTCCCTCATGAAGAGGCGGCAGATGAACTAGTTGGTCTCGTTACGAATTGGTTATCTCAACCGGCAAACCGAATCGATCGATGACGACTATCAGCGCTTCACGAGCCTGACTTGGCAGATACTCCTCAACTAGTACTACAACTTGATTTTGTGGCAGGGGCGCTAGTTCGTCAACCCAGCTGACGAGAACACTCGACGCCACCAACCAGACGACAATCGCCATAGCCGCAGCGCCAACTAATGCACCTGCAAGATGGTCTAGAAAACGCAATATGCCAAGTGGCAACACCACTGGGCGAATCATGCGAGCCAAAATTCCTGCCCCGACACCGCCGACTACTGCCCCACCGACGACACCACTAAACGAAACTGCTGCGACAAAGAGCGGGTTACCAAAGATGCGCTCTGCCACTACGGGGAAGAAAACCAACCCGACAACCGCACCTGCAATGACGCCCGCGCCCCAAACGACCGTGCGCAAGAGCCCCCGTCCATAACCTGCTATCGCAAACACAGCGACGAGGGCCAAGATTGCAATCTCTAACCAACTAAAGCCAGACATCTGTTACTGCTTTACCAACGCGTCTGCAATCACAGGGTCAGTCGGGCCCTCACCGTAAGCAGGACACAAATCGTCAATCGGGCAGGCGCCACAAGCTGGTTTGCGTGCGTGACAACGCCTACGCCCGTGCCAGATCATTACTTGCGAGAGTTGGGTCCAGTATTTCGGTGCAAAAAGATTCATGATGTCTTGCTCAACTTTTTCAGGGTCTGTGTGTTTACTCCAACCGAAACGCCGTGAGAGTCGCCCCACGTGGGTGTCCACTGTTATGCCAGGTGTGTCAAAGGCGTTGCCCAACACCACATTTGCGGTCTTACGTCCGACACCTGGCAAGGTCACAAGTTCTTCGAGCGTGCTGGGAACCTCGCCACCAAAGCGAGTGACCAAGGCCTGCCCGAGCCCAATAAGGCTCTTGGCCTTGTTGCGATAAAACCCAGTTGATTTGATTACCGTTTCAAGTTCGGTCTGGTTAGCTGAAGCTAGATCAGCCGCCGTTGGGTACTTCGCAAAAAGCGCAGGTGTGACCATATTGACTCGATCGTCGGTGCATTGGGCAGACAAGATGGTGGCTGCAAGAAGTTGTAAGGGACTTTCAAAGTTCAGTTCACAATGAGCATCTGGGTAGGTCTTAACAAGCCGCTGATAGATGGTCCGGGGCTGCGTCGAGGTTTTCTTAGCTTTTTTCTTACTCGGCATGCGTGTGACGATAGGCACATCGCAGCGGCTACTGGTGCTAACGCGCCCAGACCCTCATGATGCGACGCAATAGAAGGTGTGCCACGCTTTGGTCATAGCCAACCTCAAATAGCCAGCAGTATGACCAACGCAAGAAGGGATTCCGTTGGAAGTCGCACTGACTAACTCGCC
>VGAH01000053.1 GCA_016870945.1 Actinomycetota bacterium
TGGTTGCGCCAGGCACGCCAAAAACCTTTGCCATTGCTAAATCGCGGGGTGCAAGTTTGCGTACGTCTGGTGAGTTCGCCAATTGCGCCAACTTGTTTGCTGAGACCCCGACATGTGGCACACCACCCACTACGGCGATGGTGGCTGGAACCGCGCCAGCCTCACGCACGATCGCCTCAAGTTCTTCGGCAACTTCTAGATTTCTAGGTGAGGGCAAACCGTGCACGATAAGCGTTGATTCCAGCGCAACCACTGGGTCACCCGACCTGATGGCGTGCTCAACTTCTTCGGCAATAACCCAGTTGCTCGTTTGCGACATCTAGTTAAACGCCCCTCGGGCCGCTAGCTCTTTTAGAGCGTGAAAACGGTGACTTAGTGAATCCTTAAGTTCTTCTGACATCTGGGCAGTAGTTACTTCATGGCCTGTGGGCATAAACACTGGGTCATACCCAAACCCATTCTGGCCCCGCGGTGCGTCAACGATTTCACCGCTAACGCTGCCTTCTGCGCAGAATTCACGACCGTCGGGGTGAACCAAAGCAACTGCACACACAAATCGCGCATCTCGCTTGGCACTGGGGAGCCCACTTAGTTGGTCGAGTAGTAGATCTACGTTTTTCGTGTCACTTGCTTCACGCCCTGCCCATCGGGCTGAGAGCACCCCGGGCAAATCATTAAGTGCCGCCACACAAAGACCAGAGTCATCTGCCAATGCTGGTTCGCCAAACTCGCGTGCATAAGCGCGAGCCTTAAGCAAGGCATTACCGACGAAGGTGCTCTCAGTCTCAGCAACTTCTAGCTGACGTGGAGCTGCTTGCACGTCGGCCGTGACCCCTAGCACCGACAAAATGCGGCGAATCTCAGCCACTTTGTGCGCGTTCGAAGTCGCTAAATAGATGGTTACGCCGAAGCACCCTTCGAACCGCTGGAGCTCACACCGTTGTTCGAGCTAAGCGCTGCGACTTGCATCTTGGCTAGATCAGCACAGCCTTTTGATGCAAGTGCTAAAAGTCGCTCAAGTTGTTGGTGATCAAACGGCTCACCCTCTGCAGTGCCCTGCACTTCTACGAAGCGGCCGTTACCAGTCATGACGACATTCATGTCGGTCTCTGCCACTGAGTCATCGTCATAGTGCAAATCAAGTCGCTCTTGGCCAGCAACCACACCAACACTTACCGCGGCAACCGAATCAGTCAGGACGGGGGCTGTGGCCAAAACCAAACCACTTTGTTTCGCCCAAGAAATCGCATCTGCCAGAGCCACGTAAGCCCCGGTAATGGCAGCGGTGCGGGTGCCCCCGTCCGCCTGTAAAACATCGCAATCAACGGTGACTGAGATTTCACCGAGTGCCTTTGCATCAATGATTGCTCGCATGCTGCGGCCAACTAAGCGCGATATCTCTTGCGTTCGCCCACCGGGGCGACCCTTTATTGACTCGCGATCTGAGCGCGTGTTGGTAGCCCTTGGCAACATCGCATATTCAGCTGTAACCCAACCCAAACCGGAATCTTTTCTAAACCGGGGCACCCCTTCGCTGACAGAGGCAGCACAAAGAACTCGCGTGCGTCCGAATTCGACCAAGCATGAGCCTTCGGCTTGCTCAAGCCATCCCCGGTGAAAAGAAATTGGGCGCAACTGATCGTTTGCTCGCCCGTCTGACCTACTCACTTAAGAATTCGCCGACTCACGTGTGAACCTTAATTTGCTCGACGGTCTGCACTTCAGGGCCTAAAAACCGCCTGGCCAAAACACCAAATGACGAAGTCTCACCGGTGGCCAAAAACTCACGTGTAACCAAACCCCCACTTTGGTTCAAGAGCCCTTGATCTGTCAGCAGCTGGTAGAGATCGCGGGCAGTTTCGTCGGCACTAGAAATCAATGTCACGTCTTCACCCATTACATAAGAAATTAGCCCCGTCAACAACGGGTAATGCGTGCAACCTAAAACCAAAGTGTCGACCCCGTTAGCCTTCAGAGGCGCCAAGTAATCGCCTGCGATCTCAAGTGCCCCACCCCCGGACGTAACACCTGATTCGACTAACGCAACGAACTTCGGACAAGCAACTGCAAATACCCCCACATCACCAGCTACTTGAAACAGATCTTGATAGACCCCGCTACCGATGGTGGCTTGGGTCCCAATTACGCCCACCTTTTTATTTCTAGTCGCACGCACCGCACGCCTAACTGCCGGGCCAATCACCTCGATCACAGGCACTTGGTATCTCTCACGCGCGTCCTGCAAAGTCGCGGCACTAGCTGAGTTACAAGCGATAACCAACGCCTTAACACCTCGGGCCACTAGGGAGTCCATTACGGCCAATGCGTGTTCTCGAACTTGAGCGATTGGTTTCGGGCCGTAGGGGCCATTGGCGGTGTCACCGACGTAAACGATCGACTCGTTTGGCAACAGGTCGATTACCGCTCGGGCAACCGTTAGGCCACCGACACCTGAATCAAGAATCCCAACAGGTGCCGTCGCGTTCACCACATATTCCCTTCCAAGGCCGAAACTCCCCGTCCAATCTGATACCAGTGATACGAAAGTGAGAAAAGTGCCGCAAAGTAACGGCGCGTCACCGACCCCGGGGGTTGGCACTTTTTTCTAACGAGAGCATTATTCAGCCAACGATCAGGTCAGCGGGCCGCGCCCGCCGTGGCCCGACAAACAGGAGGTGGAATGCCAGGAGTAACCAGCCTGACATATCTGCAATTCCAAGCTACGTACAACATTTTGTCGTTCGCACTCGCGGCGATGATTTTCACCGCGTTGTACTTGCTTGTCTCGCAAGGTCGAGTGCTTCCGCGCTACCGAAACGCGTTGGTTGTCTCGGCAACGGTTTGCGGTATCGCCGCTTACCACTACTGGCGAATCTTTGATTCATTTAGCGATGCCTACGTCGCTAGCGCCGGCAGCCCCGACGACCCCGCTTCATGGGTTTACAACCTAGAAGTTGGCGTCGGCTTCAACGAGGGTTACCGATACGTCGACTGGTTGCTCACCGTGCCATTGCTTTTGGTTGAGACCATCGCCGTGCTCGCTCTCGGTCGCGTTGCTCAAAAGGCATTGCTCACGCGTTTGATCCCAGCGTCGGCTTTGATGATCATCTTGGGTTACCCGGGTGAAATCAGCACCGACATGACCACCCGTTTGGTCTGGGGCACGCTCTCGACCATTCCGTTCATCTACATCCTCTACGTGCTCTTCGTCGAGCTCAGCAAGTCGCTCGCAAGGCAGCCGAAGGATGTACGTGCCACGGTTGGTCGCCTGCGCCTGTTGCTGTTAGCAACGTGGGGCGTTTACCCGATTTCTTACCTCTTCCCGGTATTCGGGCTCGAGGACGGAAACTCATTTATGTGGCGGCAAATCGGATACTCGATTGCCGACGTACTGGCGAAGTGTCTCTACGGCTTGGTGATCTACAAGATCGCAAGGCTAAAGAGCTTCGCCGACAGTTCTGCCTTTGCTAAAGAAGAGGGCATGAACTAACTGAACTGATCGTTCGATCGGCGGCGGGTGCTTGGTAAAAGCATTCGCCGCCGATTTTTTAACTTTGAATGGCCTCGATCACAGAACCTTGTAACCAAGTGAGCCAGTCATAAACTGATTGCTCTGGCGATTCACTCTTAAGAGAGTCATCGTGAGTCGCATCAAATAAACCGAGCTTTGCACCCAGAGCCACCCGCAAGTCTGCTAAAGACATCGCCCAAGCTTCAGCTTGCTCACGAGTAAGCGTTATCTCGTCGTCATCTGCACGCAAAATCGAAACCATCGCTTTAGCCCGTGAGATCTTGCCTACCCGTAGGTCGCGTTCGGTGTAGCGACGAAACTCGTTGGCCTTCTCAGGGTCAAAGCGATAAGCATTAGGCAAAAGTCTTTTTAGGACGGGGTCGGTCGGTTCTGGGGTCTCGGTGCCTATCCCGACTTCTTGTGCCAGCGGGTCAAGGTGTTCTTCATCTTCAGGGGTCAGTAGCTGAGTTAATTGATTAAGTAGTTCGACGAGCACGATTTTTTCGGTTGGTTCGAGCACGCCAACGACTTGGCCTTCACTGGTTAGTTCAAAAGGCTCTGCCACCTAAACCTTCGTCACATCTCTTTTTCTAGGGTGGCCCAAAGACCATAAGAATGCATTGCAGTTACGTCTCTTTCCATCTCTTCGCGGGTTCCGGAATTGACGACTGCCTGACCCAAGGTGTGTACGTCCATCATCAATTTGGTGGCCTTTTCTTGCGGGTAGCCGAAGTAAGTCATGAACACGTAGGTGACGTAAGACATCAGGTTCACCGGGTCGTTCCAAACTATGCAGATCCAGGGTTTGTCAGTGAACTTGCCCTCTTCGACGATCGGTTCGACCACTTCGATAGGGGCAGCTACCAAATCATCACCGACCCAGCATTGCTCGTAGCCCCCTGCCAGCCCGGCACCGCATCAATTACTACCTGCAAGCTCTTGCGCCCCTTGCTCCCTGGCTTGAATGCCAAATTGAATTGACCGTTCGACTTTGGTTTCGCCGAGGCTACTTTTACCCAACCTTTTGCGGTCTTTACTTTTAGAGAAACCGTGCCAGGCACACCAGCCGACCGCAAACCCGCAGGCGGGCTCACTGTTCCCTTAACTGCAACGGACTTACCCAATTTGTACTTACCCACCACTTTGCTAAGGGTGACTTCTCGGGTCTGCAGGGGTGCCGCAGGAAGGGCCACGCCCGCACCACCTATCGGTGCGGGCGAGCTCGGTGTAGCGGGGCTTGCAGGGTTTATCGGTGCGGCGGGTGCCCCTCGCAAAGCTTCGAATGTTCCCGGCTCTTCGCCACCAACTGTCCACGCGACCGAGCCCAAAATCCCAAATTCATCTACCAATCTGGCGCGCGCTAGGTAACCCTCTTTGTCAACCCACCAAACCTGGCGGTGAATTCGACAAGTTGTTTCACTGCCATCTGCACCAGGGCCAGTGAAATTACGTACGTAGTTAACTGTGCGCTCAGCAAATCGGGGGTTCCAGGTGACTTCACCCATCTCGACCCCAGGGGTTGCTCTAAGTTGCTCGATGTTTCCCCAAGCTTCTTTGGCAGTCCAAGAAACTCTGCTGGCCAGAGCAGATGAAACACCTGGAACTTGAGGGCAAGTGCCCTCTACTTTCATGCGCCAATTTCGCCCGTAGGTGGGAATACCGATTTGGATCTTTTGCGCCGGAATAACAGCAACTGCTGATTGCAAAGCTTGCCTAACCCAATTCACAGGGGCAATGGGGCCAGGGTTCGGCACCGAATAGTCGTAAGACATGATGCGTAAACGATCAACATGTGGTGCGATGCCTTGCCAGTCATAAACCCAAAAATCAGCCTTGCTAGTGCCAATCACCGGCGTAGTTATCGAAAGCAACTTACCTCGCTGACGTAGAGCAGCGCCCAACTCAGCAACGAACTGACGCCAAGCCGGTTGGGTCGTGGGCCAACTGTCTCGGCCATCATGAAATGCAAACTTCTCGTAGTCGATGTCAATGCCGTCGTAACCCTCATTCATAACCAGATCAACAATCGCTTGGACGTGGGCAGCACGGCCTGCTGGGTCAGCCAGCACCCCAGCGGTGGCTCTAGGCGGTGCTGCGTCTGTGATTGAGGGCAACACCAACAAACCTGCAGCTTTCAACCGATCACGCACCAACGCTCGCCCGGCCGGGCCCGGTGCCTGTGACTTAGCACTTACCCCCAGCACGCCATTTCGTTGTTTGGCGTCGAACCAAAATGGCGAAGCTTCGGCCATCAAATCTGAGTTCGCTACGGCGACATCGACTCGTTCAGGGAATTCCCAGTAAGGCAACCAGCCAGAAATACGGCCTGGGTTGGTAGCAGATGCGGGCTCATCGCCAAACTGAAAAGGGTTCGCCACTAGCAGCACTGCGATCAACAAACCGCTAATCAATCTGCTAGCCATCAGCTGTTTTATCTCACTTTCAGGTTTGGTTGATTGCGCTAACGTGCTTCTAATGTCTCATATTTTTGGCACGAATGCTGCGGGTCGGCTGCTTATCGCACAGATTTGTGCATTAGTTGTCATGATTTCTTCGTCAACTAGCGCCTACTCGCAAGATGTGACGCCTATTCCGGTGGCACCGAGTGCGCCAAGTGCGCCCCCGAGCACCGGTGAACCGTCAGCGTCGCCTGTTGCTTCGGCTGATCGCACAGTGTTATCAACCACTATTCGCGAGACGTTGCCCAATCGCACAACGGCCAAGCGATTTGGTGAGGGGCTAGCCGCCACATTCGCAGAATCTGACGGCCCAGTCATTTACTCAGTAAAAGGGGATGCCCCATTGATGCCCGCTTCGACCATCAAACTCTTTACTGCTGCATTCGCACTACGAGCTCTCGGGCCAGACACACG
>VGAH01000054.1 GCA_016870945.1 Actinomycetota bacterium
AAGCGCGTGAGTTCTGGCAACGCAGTTTCAGGGCGGACGGGGGCTAACTCAGTGTCCAAAACCGAAGAAACCTTCTCACTCGGGCGCTCTCGCAATAGCCGCTGAATGTGTGCCACGCCTAGGAACATGCCAGTCGGTGTCTCAAGTGGCGAGCGCACGACATAAACCTGACTTGCCAACGCGGGTGAAAGATCAGGGTTTCTTACTGCAGCTAAAGCTTCAGCCACCGATGCGTTTGGCGTCAATGTGACCGGCTCGGTCGTCATCAAACCACCGGCGGTGTAGTCGTCATAGGTAAGCAATCGACGCAAATCATCGGCTTCGTCGGGCTCCATCAAGTCAAGAAACTGCTTTGCCTGGTCGGGGGGTAGTTCGCTCAACAAATCCGCGGCGTCGTCTGGTTGCATCTGTTCGATTACTTCGGCTGCGCGCTCAGATTCGAGTGCTGCCACGACCAAAACTCGGTCTTCTTCGTTCATTTCCTCGAGCACGTCAGCAATTCGCTCATCATCGAGTTGGCGAATCGTCGAAACCTGACGTTCGATCGGCAAATCTTGTAGCGCGTTGACCACGTCTGCTGGGCGAAGATCCTCGATTTGAGTCAGAACCTGGTCTTTGGTAGCACCGTCTTGGGTAGTCGAGAGCCCATCGGCCTGTGACCAACTAACCATGAATCGCTCACCACGTAAACGCAGTGGCCCGGTGCTTCGTTGCACGAAAAGTTGCGTAACGCGCCAGTCGCGACTGGCTTTTTCGAAATCCATGCCGGCGTCCAAAATCGTTACTTCTTCGTTCGAGCCCTGAAGTCTTACGCGGCGCTTGAAAAGCTGGGCGATAACTAGCGTTTCGTCGTCGCGTTGCGCGAAGCGTCGAAGGTTCATCACCCCGGTCGTAATTACTTGGCTTGCACTTAGTGATGTCGCACGCCCAATAGGTAAAAAGACCTGACGCTTCGGCGGTACTTCGACGACGAAACCAACCGCGCGCGGCGAATTTCGATCGGCACGAAGCCTGATGATCACATCTTTGACTTTGCCGACTTGGTCGCCATAAGGGTCAAAGACCCCTACATCGGCTAGTCGTGCAATGAAAACTCGAGCGGACATAAGCGCAGGTTACCGTCGCCCACGATGAGTAATTCCGCAATCATTCGTCCGCAGCCAAGCGTTGTGGTGCTGCTGTCAATCGCGCTGATTGGCATCTCTGCATCAGGCCCACTGATTGCGCTGACGACTGCACCTGCGTTGGCAATCGCATTTTGGCGATGCTTCTTGGGCACCGCGTTCACCGTCCCGTTTGCTCTTAAAGGTCTTCGGGCAGAAGTTGGACGGGTGACACCTCGAGTTCGTTGGCTCGCACTTGGCGCAGGGGTATTGCTGGGTTTGCACTTTGCGACGTGGATCCCAAGTTTGCGCTTTACCAGTGTGGCGTCATCAATTGCACTTATTGCGACACAGCCTGTTTGGGCTGCCTTGATTGCGAGATTTCGTGGTGCTTATGTGCCGCGAAGAACCTGGGTGGGTATAGGCATCGCACTCATTGGCGTGGTGGTTCTTACTGGGGTGGATTTCAGTCTTGACCCGCGAGCACTCATTGGTGACGCCCTTGCTTTAGCCGGCGCGATTTTCGCTGCTGCTTACGTCACTGCTGGGCAAGAAGTTCGAGCCAGCGTTAGCACTCGCACTTACACGGTTTTGGCTTACGGTTCAGCCGCCCTCACCTTGTTAGTCGTAGTTGGTTTGACGAGAACGCCACTTTCTGGCTGGTCGCTTCGAGACTGGGGTTTGATTTTGTTGCTAACTTTGGTGGCACAGATCTTGGGTCACACACTGATAAATGTCGCCTTGAAAAGGACTTCAGCAACTGTCACAAGCTTTGCAATTTTGTTTGAGTTACCGGGTTCGATCATTTTTGCGGCGATTTTGTTAGGGCAAGTGCCCGCTTGGTCTTTGGTGCCGGCTTTGGTTTTGTTGTTCATCGGCTTGCTAGTGGTGATTAGTGGCTCACGGGGTAACCAGCCGGTCGAAGAGAGCCCGATTTGAGCGAGAAATCTCGCCCCACGGTGCTTGGGCGACTTTGTTCACTCTATGAATCTGTGGCAATTAGAACCGAAGTAGTTGGTGCTGAGAATCTGCCACGTCAAGGCCCTGCAGTGATCATTGCGAATCACACTTCGATGGTTGACCCGATCATGTTGCTGGGGCTTTTAGGTCGCTTAGGTTTGCACGCAGGCCCAAAACTTAGATTCGTTGCCAGCGAAATCGTTTTCAACTCGAAATTGACTCGGGGTTTGGTGCAAGGTGCCGGGATGATCCCGGCGGGTTTTCGCCGCGCCTCACCTGAATCGGTTAGACCCGTTTTGACAGCACTTGAGCGAGACGAAATGGTGTTGCTTTACCCAGAAGGTGATGTGCAATCAACCAGTGACGGTGCGCCTCGAAAATTTCGCCCAGGCATTGCTTGGGTGCTTGAAAAGATTGCGGTACCGGTTATTCCCCTCGCGCATCATGATGCGCGCGTAGTTAGCGATGGGCGAGTGCCTCAGGTTGCATTGCGCGGGGCGACTGCAATCGTGCGAAGGCCGCGCTGGGCTGTGGTAATCGGCCAACCCATTCAACCGAGTGAATGGGCACCTGCTGAGCGCGAACGCATATTGACGGTTCTTAGCGAGCGATTAACGCAAGTTTGGCAACAGGCAAGAGACCTTGCCAATAAATCTGCTAGCTAACACCCCACCGATTCAGATACTCAGCCAACATTGGCGTGGTGCTCAACCCGTCCAACTCACTTAGCAAAAACCAGCCAACTTCAGATGCGTCATCACCTGCTACTGGCTCAGTAGGTGAGCTGTTAGTTATCACGGCACGAAAATCTTCGATGTCCCAAGTGTCGCCATTACCGCCGGCCAACTTGATTACCCCAAGTGATTCACCTATTTCAACGACTAGGCCGGTTTCTTCTTTGACTTCTCTCGCGCAAGCAACTTGTGGGCTTTCACCGAGCTGGATCTGACCGCCCGGCAGTGACCAATGGTCTTGGTACGGGGGCTGGGCGCGACGAACCAAAAGCACCGCACCGTCGTCACGAGTTACTAATGCGCCAACCCCTCTCACGTGCTTTCGGCAATCTCGATAAGAACTCGCGTTGTCACGTGCGGTTGTTCTAGTGCTGGGTGGTGACCGGCCTTTTCAATGAGGTGAAACTCTGCACCAATTGCTTTGGCCATCGCGCGCTGGGTCGAAACCGGCCACGCGTCATCGTTTTCGCCCGTGACTACATGAACTGAGCCGAGTTGTTCGCGCTTTTGCGTGAGGGTGGGTAAGAAATCCAGATCAGAGGTCAAGGTGACGGCCTTTGCTCGCATCGCGTGAGGGTTGTTACTTACCCATCTGTTGCGAAACATTTCAGTCGTGTCGACGTTGGGTTGGGGTGCGCCATTGCTTGCATCCATTGCTGACTTCATTTGCCATATTTCGGATAACGAAGTCTGTGGCAGCAGAGGGATCACCAGCGGAATAGCCCCTTGGTGATTAGGCGGCAACGCCCCGGGCCCTGAACACAAGAGAGTCACGCTTGAAAACTCGTTGCCTTCGGTTAAATGTTGATTGATTACTAGGCCACCGAATGAGTGCCCCACAGCATGGGGGGTGAGGCCAAATTTTTCTTTTGCCCAATTAGCGACGGCTTTAAGTGCCTTTGCTAAGTGCGTTAGCGAGTAGGTGCTCTCATCGTTTGGGCCTTTAGATTCGAATTGGCCTGGTTGGTCATAGGCGAGAGTCGCCCAACCTTCTTCGGTTAATAGCTCTGTGAGTGCGATGAAGTCTTCTTTGGCACCAGTGAAACCCGGGATCAGCACAAACACGCCTTTGGTTGGTATTTCTTCAGGGGTCGTTACTCGAGCTGCGATTTTGAATTGATCGACTTCAATTTCTACCTTTTCTGAATGCGTTGGCCATTTTGTTGGCCGATTTGGCAGGGTGAACTCAGTTATCAATTTGAACGAGACCGTCGCACTCGTTTTCGCTCGCGTGGCCCACGTTGTACCCGTCCACTTACTTTGGTCGGGATATTCAGCCCCGCATAGATATGGTCACTACTTGAATAGGTCTCAATGGGTTCGCCAAAAGCTAGCCCCAACGTCTTGTTGATCATCTTCCACCGAGCCATATCAGGCCAATCAACGAAAGTCACTGCTGTGCCTGACGCCCCCGCGCGCCCGGTGCGCCCGATGCGGTGCAAGTAAGCCTTGTCATCGTCAGGGCACTCGTAGTTCACGACGTGAGTTACGTCATCAATATCGAGCCCCCGTGCTGCAACATCAGTAGCGACCAAGACGTCAACCGCGCCATCTCGAAATCGCTGCATGGACTTCTCTCGCGCACCCTGGCCCAAATCACCATGCAATGTGTCAACTTTGAACCCGCGCTCGGCTAAATCGTCGCAAATTCTTTGAGCGGAACGCTTCGTGCGCGTAAACACGATGGTTCGGCCGCGGCCGGTTGCCTGCAATATTCGGGCCAGCACTTCGATCTTGTCCATTTGGTGAGTGCGCCAGACGTGCTGTTCGATTGCGTCGACCAAACTTGAATCACCGGACGGGTCAACCGCGCGAATATGAGTGGGTTTGGTCATATAGCGCCTGGCCAAACTCACTATTGAGCCGGGCATTGTGGCCGAAAACAACATGGTCTGTCGGTTCGGGTTGACTTTTGAAATCAACTTTTCGACGTCGGGCAAGAAGCCCATGTCGAGCATTTCGTCAGCTTCGTCCAACACCAAGATTCGAACTTCGTCCAAGCGCAAGAAGCCTTGTGATTGCAGGTCGAGCAAGCGACCTGGTGTTCCCACCACGATCTCGACACCTTTGCGCAAACTTTCTATTTGGGGCTCGTAACCCCGTCCGCCATAAACCACTAGAACCCGCAAGTTTCGCCCAGCACTTGCGAGCTTCAAATCTTCTGAAACCTGCAGTGCTAACTCGCGAGTCGGCACGATCACCAACGCCTGCGGTTTGCCGTTCTTACTTGGGGCCTCTATGCGATCAATTAGTGGGATCCCGAAGCCCAGAGTCTTGCCCGTACCCGTCTTTGCTTGTCCGATGATGTCGCTGCCCTCGAGTGCGAGCGGCAATGTCATTTGCTGAATCGGAAAGGCTTGCGTGATGTTGGCCTTCGCAAGGGCTGCCACGGTTTCGGGGCGCACGCCAAGCTCAGAAAAAAGCGTGGAACTTGTCAGATTTAACTCCTCAATGGATTCGCAATTGTACGTGCCAAGTAGCCTCGTCGTATGCCAAACACCGTTGAGATACCGGTGAGCGCTCTTGAAAACGACGCTGCCTACCGAGCAGCCGTCATCGATTTGCTCGGTTTACTCGCTTACGGTGAGTTAGAAGCGTTTGAGCGATTGGCAGCAGATTCTGCTCTGGCACCGACCATCGATGACATGGGTGCGCTCGCGGGTCACGCAGCTGCTGAACAGCGTCACTATGAATTGCTTCGCAGTCGCATTGTCGAACTAGGCGCTGACCCAAGTGCTGCCATGGCCCCATTTGTTGCGCCAATAAATGAGTTTCACGCGAGAACGGTGCCGAGTGATTGGCTCGAGAGGTTAGTTAAGGCCGTCGTGGGCGACGGAATCGGCGCTGATTTCTATCGTGAAATCTCGCGATTCGTTGATGCCGATACTCGCGCGATTATTAATCAAGTTATGTCTGACACGGGACATAGTGATTACGCCATGGCCAAGGTGCGAGCAGCTGTGCAGGCTGACCCGGCCGTTGCCGGGCGGTTGGCTCTTTGGGCAAGACGTTTGTTGGGCGAGGCCGTAACGCAGGCTCAGCATGTGATTGCAGAGCGCGAAAGTTTGGACGCGTTGTTCATGCCGAACGCGACCACCGCACTCGCCGCCAGCGCCGCCAGCGCCGCGGCCACCGCCAGCGCCCCTGCCGCCAGCGCCGCCACACTTGACCTGGCCGAGATCAAAAATGTGATCGAGCGATTGACGGACAATCATTACCAGCGCATGTTCGCGCTTGGCTTAGCGAAAACTAGCGAGCGGGCTTAGTTAGCCCCAAACCCAACTCGCCGGCCAGTGCTAGCGCCGATTTCTACGAATCCAATCTTGTCTGCCGGCACGATCACTTTCTTGCCTTTTTCATCGGTAAGTTCAAGCGGCTTGCCAGCTGTAAGAGAAGCATTAACTGCCCTGTCGATTTCTTCTTGAGTTGCTTCCATTTGCAGCACGATTTCGCGCGCACCTTCGGTGACAGCAATGTGCACTTCGACTAATGGTTTTTCTTTTTCGGCCACTATTTCACTCCTTCGTTGGTCGCAGGGTGCGACATCGGGAAACTCGAGATTCCACGCCAAGTAA
>VGAH01000055.1 GCA_016870945.1 Actinomycetota bacterium
TCGGGATCAGATCGGAATTTCTTATAGAGCTCTTCGACTAACCACTCATTGGCACCAAAGCCGGCAGCCTCGGGGGACTCCGGCGCAGTTGTAGTCACCGCCACCCTCGCGTTCGCCTCGAATCGGCACTGACCTCGCACATTTTTGAGGTTCTCGCCTCCAACAACCCAACCTTAGCCTTTGCGGCAGGCTTGACGCATGTCCCTACGCGGCGCCTTAGTCACCGGCGGTACTCGCGGTATCGGGTTTGCCACTGCACTAGAGCTGGCACGTCGTGACTTCCACGTTGTGATCGTTGGTTCGAGCGAAGAGTCGATTCAGTCGGCGAAATCCAAAGCGCTTTCTAGCGGTGTGACCCTCGACGGCCATGCCTGTGACATCACAGACCCAGCGGCAGTTACAACGTTGCGAGATCAGTTGGCGGGTGTAAGTGAAATTGAAGTTTTGGTTAACAGCGCAGGTGTTATGTCTGAGCGCACCGCCAAGACCTTGCGTGCGACGGCCGTTGAGTGGCGTCGGGTACTTGCCATAAATCTTGATGCGCCCTTTTACTTCATGAACACTTTCGTACCGGCCATGGTCGAGCGGCGTGAGGGTCGTGTCATAAACGTCACTGCGTGCCTTGGCCGTTTCAGCGGCCCGGGAAATACCGGGGGGCTCGCCCCCTATCGCATTTCAAAGTCTGGGCTTAATGCTCTGACTAAGAACTTGGCTCACGAACTAGGGACGGGTTCGCGAGGTGTTTTCGTTGATGCGGTGTGCCCGGGGCATTGCCGCACTGACATGGGTGGCCCCGATGCACCGCGCTCTGCTGAAGAAGGGGCAGACACAATCGTTTGGTTAGCTACTCGTCCAAAAGAAGAGGCCGCAAAACAAACTGGCCTCTTGTGGGAAGACCGCCAAGTAGTTCCGTGGTGATGCCCCGGCTATAGCCGGCTTGACCTCACATCGAGTGCTACTTCTTTGCTGGCAGTTGAATTCAACGTAACCGCCGCGATGTCGACTAGTTCAGAAAGTATTTGGCCACCAGTCTTTTTGGCATTCACGCCCATCAAGGCGGCCGCCGCACTAAGCCCTGCACTAATTAGGCCGAGTCGTCTAACTTGAGGCAAGTCTTGGACGCGGCCAACGTCTGCTAACCCCAAGCCACTGCCAATTTGGGCCACTCTTTGCATTGCTCGCATCGGTGCCTTGCTAGCTAGCAAGATCGAGCCCATGTAGGTCACGCCCAGTGCTACCCAGAAACTTTTTCGTTTGGTCGCGTCATCTGTAGCTATTGCACGAGTTGCATACCAAGCACCTACCCAACCAGCGGTGCCAATCACCTGACCAGCATCATCTAGATCTTGGCTTTCAGAACAAACTGATTCGACCGCGGCGAAATTCATCCCCATCGAACCACCAAACCTGGCTGCGGCAGATACGTGCGACCCGGCTTTACCCAGCTCTATTCCATTTCGAACTTGCATCAGAGCGAGCAACAGTTTCAATACGCTCTTCATGTACCTCGCGTGCCCCACATGAGTAGAAACACCTTCTTTTTGTCTGCCACTGGTTGTTGATGGCACCCGTGACTGTTAGACCACAGGTTTAGTGCACGGCTGATTCAGACTCTTTCTCGGGGTCTGACGAATCGACAGGGCGTCTCGTATGGCAGGCCTGTTCTTCGACCATCTAGGTGAGTCAGTACGACTGCACGAATCAGTTGACTTTTCCCCCGTTCGCGTTTCACGGGGTATGCCCCTGTTAGGGCCCGGGTCGTCCACTCTCAGCCACCGAAAATCCCACACCCGCGCAGCGTTCGTGATGTCGGCATTCGGTGACTCAATGGGTGGGGCAGTCCATCACGACGACCCCGATTCAATCGTGGTGCGCTATGGGGCTTACGGAATCTGTTCACCACCCAAGCCCGGCCTTGTCACCAGTGGCACACAACTAATGCTGTTTACCGCTGACGCGCTGATTCGTAATCGAATCGGGCAAAACTCTAGGACGGGGGCACTGCGCGAGCTACGCCACGCGTACTTGCGTTGGTTTAAGACGCAGTTGGCCCTTGAGCCCAATCGCGGTACCGCCAAGTTTTATCTCGAAGACAGCGACCCGGGGTGGCTTGCTCAGATGCCACAGATGCGTCAAGTGCGCCTATCAGAACCTTGCGTGACAAGTAGTTTGCGCCAAGGCGCAAATGGCACGCTCGAAAGCCCTGTCAATAGCAATGCGACGGGTGTGGCGCTGACGCGGGTGACACCAATTGGGCTGGTGTTTGGCCCTAGCGAAGCCTTCTGGTTAGCGGCACGTGCAGCGGCGTTTACGAATGGCCACCCAGTTGCCTGTTACGCGTCGGCTGCCCTTGCTCATCTGCTAGCTGATCTTTCGGCGGGGAATCCGATGACTTTGGCAATCGAATCATTGACCAACAGCTTTAGAGGTCGAGTCGAGGCGTATTCAGTGATAACCCATATTCGTGATGCGGCTCGTAGGGCTGAAAAGACCCCACGCCAATTGAAAGTGCTAGAAGAAATCTCTCGAGATAGCGCGGCCGACCAAGTACTGGCCAGTGCGGTGTATTGCTTTCTAAGTGACCCTGACTTGTCGCGAGCCAGTTGGTCTCTAGCACTTGCCGCCAACCACTCTGGGCCTTCGGCCTTGACTTGCTCGGTGACTGGCGCCTTGTTAGGTGCTTGGCATGGTGCCAACGTCATCAACCGCAGATGGCTAGCACGAATGGAACTAATTCGCGCGATCGTGCAGGTTGCAGATGACCTTTCTGACGCATTTGATGGCATGTTCAATGCGAGCGACGAAGCTGCTTACCCGGTAATGACGAATTAGTTTTTAGGTAGCATCTACATGTGCACGGTTGGTCAATAGAAAATGAAAAACTTCTTAGTGACATAGTCGCGTACACGACTGCGCGACTTCGTATGGATCCACCTTCTTTAGATCACCCTGATACCGAGGCCTCTCTCGCCAAGAAAACGGGTCAGACCATCACCCCGGGCGGCTTAGGTTCTGACGAAGCGCTAAGAGTCTTTGCTGAGATATTGGCACCAGCCACCATTTCGACCGACCATCCCCGAAATCTTGCTTTTATTCCGAGCGCGCCTACTGAGGCCGCAATCATGTTCGATCTTGTTGTCGGCGCATCATCTATCTACGCCGGTTCCTGGCTAGAAGGTGCAGGCGTGATTCATGCCGAGAATCAAGTTATTGCCTGGTTTTCGAAGTTGCTGGGCTACCCAGAAACCTCTCGCGGGGTTTTTGTGCCAGGTGGCACTCAAGGAAATTTGGCAGCACTGGTGGCTGCCAGACATAAAGCTCGTGCAAAACGAAAAGCAGCCGGTTTGCCTGAACCAAAGCGGTGGGTCATTCTCACGAGCGCTGAATCACACTCATCTATGGCGCAAGCAGCTGAAGTCATGGACGTCGACATCTACACCGCACCAGTCAGTAGCGATGACCCGAATTGGTCAAGTGATTTTTCGGACGGTGACGGTCGCCTAACTGGCAGAGGGCTCGCAAAGGTCATCGACGCCCTGCCCGAAGGCGCTGTGCCTTTCGCAATTGTTGCTTCGGCCGGGACAACGAATTACGGCGTCATAGACGATTTTGTAAGCCTTGCGGATCTAGCTCAGGCGAAGGGTCTGTGGCTGCACGTCGATGGTGCCTACGGCGGTGCTGCGTTGGTTGCGCCTAAGTACCAAGGCTTGTTCGAGGGCATCGAGCGTTCTGACTCAATGATCGTTGACCCCCACAAGTGGCTCTTCTCACCATTTGATGCATGCATGCTGATTTATAAAGACGCCAGCACGGCGAGAGCGGCACATACTCAAAGTGCCGGTTATCTTGACATCGTCAACGAAGACCAGAGCTTTAACCCCTCTGATTACGCGATTCACTTATCACGCAGAGCGAGAGGTTTGCCGATTTGGTTTTCACTTGCCGTTCACGGAACTGACGCCTATGCCCAAGCGATGGAAGAAACCATGGCTATCGCTAGATACGCAGCTGAACAAGTTGAGAAGATCGATTACCTCGAGCTGGTGCGAGAGCCAATGTTGTCAGTGGTCGTGATTCGACGAAAAGGTTGGACTGCCCAGCAATATCGTGAGTGGTCAAACAAATTACTTATGCAAGGTACGGCATTCGTGACCCCCACCACCAATTACGGCGAGACTGTCACCCGTCTTGCCATCGTGAATCCCAAGACCACCCGTGCTGATATTGATTTGATCTTGGGGTCGATGGCCTAAAGAGCGGCACTTACCTCTTGCCAGGTCGGGGGGTTGGCCCCGTTTCGTGAGCAAGTAATACCCGCAGCAACCGCCGCCTCGTGAAGACCCAGCAACAAAGAATCGTCGTTGCTCACCCACTCTTCGAATCTCTCGCCGAGCATTTGATCTTGCGCAACGCGTCGAAGCACGGCCGCCGCAAAGGTGTCGCCCGCGCCGATGGTGTCAGCCACCGTCACAACTTTTGGTGGAACTTCCATAAGAGATCGTTGCGGTCTAGCTGCGACGGCACCATTTTCGCCTAGCGTTATGACAACTAGGTCTGGGCCTTGATTCGCCCAGAGATTAGCGACATCCGCTACTGAAAGATTCGGGTAAAGCCATTGCACGTCTACGTCGCTAGCCTTGACGAAATCTGACTGTCGAACCAAGTAGTCGACCTGTAATCGCACTTCTTCGTCGGTTCTGTTCATCAGACCTGGCCGAATATTTGGGTCATAACTACGTGTCACCTGCTCAGGAAGGTCAGCTACCCAGTTCGCTATCGCACTTGCGCCTGGTTCGATCGCGGTTGCTAATGAACCAAAGTTCACTGCGAGGCAGTCACTCGGAAGTGGCTTGGAAAGCTCACTTGGTTGCCACCCGTAGTCACTTGCACCTTTTAGATTCGCTTGGTACGTGGGGGCTCCGTCTGCCGCAATAACGGCGGTGATTACCGACGAAGGCTCAGAAACTCGAATTACCGCCGACATGTCAACACCTTGCGATTTGAAGTGATCGAAAAGCAGTTGACCGTTGCTGTCGTCGCTCAGGCGACCTCGATAGTGAGTTTGCACGCCTAGTCGCGTCAAGGCCAGTGCGGTGTTCGCCGGTGAACCCCCTGGCAACTCTTTTGTTTCACCGGACGGGGTCTTTACGACATCCAAGACGGCCTCGCCAATGACCGTGATACTCACCACGAGGTGAGTTTTCTAGACAACCTCTCTTTTCTGTGAAGGTGGGGGGTGCGTCGGCCGCAAGTCGCGATAAGGGCCTCTGCGTAGCGCAAAGCAGTGACTAGGTCTTTGCTGGTGTGCTCGTGGTATTTCGCGCAGCACTCAATCGCCTCCGGCACGGCTTCTTCGGCCAATCTCGACCAAATCTCGATCGCATCTGCCACACGCCCGTGGTGTTTAAGTTCCCGTGCTAATTCGAGTTCGCCTTTCGGGTTTAAGCGGTGACTCTGACTCTCTAGCAGTTGCAGGCTCTTGGCCCTCTGGCCTCGGCGTTTGAAAACTCGCGATAGGGCCAGGGCATCAACATCTGCATCGATTTCACCTGCATGAATTCGAGCATGTTTCGCTATCAGCGCCAACAAGGTGACGACGTCGTTTCGGTTGTGTTCGATTACTGGGGCCAGATGCTTGGCGTTACGAGTCTTCAAGAAGTCTGCCCACGCGGCAGGAACCAAGAAGCCAGGTAAGTCGTCTTGTCTTTCAAAGCCCAGAGCTTCGCGCTCGACGGTGGTCAGCCGACAGTCACGCCATCTCTTACTAAAAAGCGCGCGAGTTGGGTGTAAGAGATCTATATGTGGCAGCCCAACAAAAGGGGCTCGCTTTCTTTGCATGCGAAAACGGGTAACAAGTAGAGGCACATCAAACGATTTACCGTTATAAGTCACGAGCGCTTCGCACTGAGAAATCAAGGCGCTGACTTCTTCTAACATTGCTTTCTCACCTGAATATTTGGTTAGCACGTACTGCGTTACCTCTACTTCACCTTCACGCATGTAGGCAAAACCGATGTTGAAGGCAACGGTGCCGCTACCGCCAGATAGGCCAGTCGTTTCAGTGTCAATTGCCAACAATGATTCAAAAGGAGTTTGCTCACCCAACATGGGCTCGAGGTCTACTTCGGCCAGTGCACTACAGTTAAGGCGTTCTTTTGATAGCGCCATTGATTCGGTAACGATTTTGATTAGCCCATCAGCGATCAGTTCACCGTGTAATTCGTGGGCAATCTCTTCGTCACTGGCGATGGGGCTTTTGAGCAAAGTGCGATCTAAC